>JACMRH010000417.1 GCA_014376535.1 Cytophagales bacterium
CCTAACAACACCAGCGGTATTGCCAAGTTCATGGTTCATTAATACTGTAAATGTTCCGTTGCCATTGTCATAAGCTCCTAATCCATCAGGAATACCAACCATTTTATAGTTGTTTACTGCATCGCCTACTGTTAGAATTGGCTTGGTTAAGACACCATTGGCAACTGGTGTTACATAAGCAGTTTGAGTAGAACTTAATCCCTCAGCTGCAGGAACTCCAAATCTGAAGCTATATCTTGAATTTGGCTCAGAAGGAAGCATTGTAACCTGTCCGAAACTATCGGTTGCTTTAAAGCTGTATTCAATTCCACCAGTTCCAGTTTGTGCAGGAATAGTATAAGTATAAGTTGAACCGCTAACAACAGCAACAGTTTTATTTTTTACGCCATTTACCCAAAACATAAGGGTATCTGCTTTTACACTGATATTGTCAGTAATTGTCGCAGTAAGAGTGAATGGATCAATAGAGTGTGTACTTAACATTGGTGTATGATCAATTACAACACCGGTTTCAAGTCTGAAATTTGCTCTTTCAGTAGTAGGATTTTGCGGTACTGCATCGAAATAATTTGTTCCGATATCATGTCCCATACTCTGACAAACAATTTTACCCGTTGTATAAACACTAACTAAAGTAAAACCATGGTAATTATTAGGTGCAGTTTTCCAAGTTGATTCTACAGCAGAACCACCGTTTCCAGCAATAACCTGCCAAGTTTTACCTATATGGCCTTGGATTGTATCCCAAACATGTTCGTGTGCCGCAAACATTGCTTCTGCATGAGCGTTTTCTAAAACTGTCCAGAAACTGTCTCTTTGTGCAACAAAAGCTTCCAATCCATCCAAAGGTTTAAATTTAGAAGAGTAAGCAGGCTTGTGGCCAAATGCGAATACGTGTCTTGCATTAGGTACAGCTTTCAAGTCATTTCTCAACCAACGGAATGGCAAACGTGAATCACGGCCTGTTGGATCTGTATTTAATATTAAGAAATGGTCGTTTTTGTAATTAAATGAATAAGTTAGCTGGCTTTGATCAGTCATCAAACTGTCTGTTCCGGCTACTTTGCTTGTTGCGATAGGACCATTGTTGCCGTTAATGAAGCTTTTCATTTCACGTAAGAATGTTCTTTCTAAACCTAAAGTTGATTTTTTACCAGCTGCTTTGTCCTGAGTTTCATGGTTTCCAGGAATTACAACTACTTTAATTGAAGATTTTGAAATTGGATGAGCGTTATAAAGCGCTTTCCATCCCTGAAGCTGTTTTGCCAGGTACATGGTATCTGCTCTGTAACCCATCACAATGTCTCCTGTCATTAATAAGAAAGTCGGTTGAGGAGACAATGCCATTACCTCAGTGAACAATCTGTTTAATGCACCTACATTTGCAGAACTGATAGTATCGTAAGTAGACCCTTGTCCTGCTGCCACGATATCAATTGGATCAATTCTGTTACACCCTACCGTGACGAAGGTGTAATCCAGGTTCTGGGCATTGCCGATGCTGCCGGCAGCAATAACTGTTGCCAGGCCCAGTAAAACTTTGTTTAAGCTTTTTTTCATGTTGTTTTGATTAAATTCAGGCGGTTTCTATAGTTTTTAATAGATTTTACACCGCTACAAAACTACCTACAACATCTTCCAAAGCTTTTTCTTTTAGGTTGTATAATGATTAAGTTTTAGGGGTCCACTGTTACTTTAAAGTAAATTCGTTAACAGTCAGTTAATAATTTGTACTTATAGAAATAACTGGTATTAAATGCAAACCACTATAAGTTTAAACAACTCTATGTTATAATATTATTTTTTAGCGCTCTCTGAACCTAATTGAAATTCGAATTCTTTGATAATAAAAAAGGTAAATATGAGTTTTATGTTCCATTTAAAATATTTTGTTTGACAAGTTATTCTACTACAAACTTGAAGTCTTAATATTGAGATTAATAGGAAATCATGTGGATGGCAATCTTAAATGGTTACAAATCTGGAATTGACCGTAAACGAAATAGGTAAAGCTGAATTTAATAATAGCAATAACCCATACCATTAAATCAGATTATATTTGCCTTTAATCTAAAAACGATTAATCAGACTTCAGGCCCAATGATCACCTTTCTAGCATTTTTCAGTATCCTTTTTATAGTTATCACTTTGCTTCCTTTTATTAAAACTGGCAAATGGTGGATTAGGATTTTTGATTATCCTCGCCTCCAGATTGCCTTTTTTATTTTGATCTCACTTGTCTTAAACTTTCTTTACCTCGATTTAGATGTAAAAGGTATTGTTTTAAATGTGCTGCTAATTTTTTCTCTTTTGTACCATTTAAGTTTAATTGTTAAATATACTCCACTTTATAAAATTCAGGCTGCAAATGTTGTTTGTGAAAACAAGTCAAATACGATCAAAATCATAGAAGTGAATGTGCGGATGAAAAACAGGAATTCCCACCTTCTTATAAATTTGGTAAAAAAACACCTGCCAGATGTTTTAATTGTTACTGAACCAGATATATGGTGGAAGAATGAACTGGAGGAATTAAAACAGGAATACCCCAACATTTTGGAAAGACCGCTTGATAATACGTATGGATTGCTCCTTTATTCCCGCTTTCCAATTAAGAATACTGAAATCAATTTTTTAGTCACAGATGATATTCCATCCTTTTTTACAGCAGTTGTGCTGCCATCAGGTTTAGAAATAGACCTGCATTGCCTGCATCCAAAACCTCCTATGCCAGGTATTGAAACATATGAAAGAGATACAGAAATACTTTTGATAGGAAAAAGAGTAAAAAAGTCTGGCAAACCATCAATAGTTGTTGGGGACTTAAATGATGTGGCTTGGTCATACACCAGTTCTCTGTTTCAACGTTACAGCGGATTACTTGACCCTAGACAAGGCAGAGGTTTATTTAATACCTACAATGTTTTCATACCACTTTTAAGATATCCACTTGATCATTTTTTTTACTCCCATCATTTTGGGCTTATTAAATTGGAAAGATTAGATAGCGTAGGTTCCGATCATTACCCAATGATGGTAGAAATTTGCTACGAGGGTGATAAAAATCACGCACTAGACAAAACTAAAGCTGATATTTCTGACAAAATAGAAGTGGAGGAAAAAATACAGGAGGGAAAAGAAAAAGCTTCCTAACAGCTTTCTTAATCAATTTTAAAGTACCTTAATTGAATATCTGATATCTATCAGCCAAAGTTTACCGTAATTTCCTCTCATCATTTCGATCTAATTATTTTTCTGTTTATCTAACAGAAGCTGCACAGATAGAAGGATGCTGATTTAGGTTAAATTAAATATTCATCGTAATATTGCAATATACTTTTCCATTATGGGTGTAACAAAAACAGCCGGATTTTCAGAAACCCAGAACAGAAGGGCTAATGTATTTAAAGCCTTGGGACATCCTGCAAGGGTTGCTATTATTGAATTGCTTTTAAAAAGGCAGGCATGTATTTGTAACGATATAGTAGAGGAATTGCCTTTGTCGCAGTCTACTGTTTCTCAGCATTTAAGAGAACTAAAAGAAGCCGGAATTATAAAAGGTGAAATAGAGGGGGCCAGTATTTGCTACTGTATCAATGAGAAAGTATGGAATGAAATTCAGGCAGACTTTACGGACTTGTTTAACTCGTTAAAATCCAGTGGTAATTGCTGCTGACCTTTTTTTGAATATATCTATCGTAATATTGCAATAATTCAAAATTAAAATTAATCACAATGAAACTATCAGAAGTTAAACATCATCTTGAAAACTCAACATCCCTTAGATTCGAATTGCCCAATGGTTTGTTTGTTCCAGACCAGTTTCATGTAACTGAAGTAGGCGAAATAACCAAAGACTTTATTGATTGTGGTGGTAAAGTCAGGAAGGAAAGAACTGTAAATTTTCAGCTATGGGAAGCTGGTGACTATGACCATCGTTTAGCCCCTCAGAAATTGGTTTCCATTATTTCTTTGGCAGAGAAAGTGCTTCAATTGGGCGATTGGGAAGTCGAAGTTGAATATCAGTCAGACACAATAGGAAAATACGGATTGGAATTTGATGGAGAACATTTTCAGCTTACTTATAAAAAGACAAATTGTTTGGCAAATGATGCCTGTGGAATGCCTGATGAAAAGCAACAAGTCAAGCTATCCGAGTTGCAAGCATCTACTGGTTGTACACCAGGTGGTGGTTGCTGCTAAAGCTAAAATAATTTAGTACTTCGGATTTACGAATCAAGAATTTAAAACTGTTCGATTTGTCATAATCCATCAAACTTTTGACATAATTAATTTTGAAGTAAAATGTATCCAAAAATCACAAATTATATAAAAGAAGCAGAAAAAGGATTTGAAGCGATTCCTGAAGAAAGAAAATTAACACTGGCGAAAATCAGTAAATATATAGCCGGAAGGATCAAAGCAAACCAAAAAGTAGAATTGATCTATATCTGTACACACAATTCCCGCAGAAGCCATTTTGGGCAGATTTGGGCAAAAACTGCCGCATCCTACTATGGCTTCGAAGATGTTACTACTTATTCAGGAGGCACTGAGGCAACTTCTTTCAATCCCAATGCGATAACAGCAGTACTATCAGCAGGTTTCAAAATTGAAAAGGATAATAGCTCAGTCAATCCTATGTACACCGTTCATTTTCAGGAAACAGGAGACACCATTTTGTGCTTCTCTAAAAAATACAACGATGCAGCTAACCCTCAGAATGGTTTTTGCGCCATCATGACCTGTACAGAAGCAGATGGAGCATGCCCATTTGTACTAGGCACAGTAGAACGGGTTTCCACTCCTTACGATGACCCGAAGGCATTTGACAACACACATGAACAAGATGCAAAATATAGTGAACGTTGTTTGCAAATTGCAACAGAAACACTTTACGCATTTTCACTAGTCAAAAACTTAATTTAAACCATAAGAATAAACTCTAAAATGAAAACTTTATTGTTAACTCTACTTGTTTCAGTCTTTTTAATAGGCTCTTCTTTTGTCCTGTACAAAAAAGTGAAAGTATACTCAGACCTTAATAAGTACATCAAGAACACTATGAAGGATTTTGATAAAATCCCTGAAGACAGAAAAGCACAACTTAAAAAGGTAGCCTCGTTTGTTAAATCGAAGCTTTCAGCAGAAAAGAAAGCAGACCTGGTATTTATCTGTACCCACAATTCAAGACGTAGCCACATGTCTCAAATCTGGGCAAAAACAGCTGCCGAATATTATGGTGTAGAAGGAATCACTACCTATTCTGGAGGCACAGAATCAAGTGCTTTCAATCCAAGAGCAGTGAAGGCCCTGACAAAATCCGGCTTTAAAATCACGAAAACATCAGAGGACAAAAATCCTGTTTACGAAGTGAAGTATGCAGACAAGGCACCAGTACTGAAAGCCTTTTCAAAAAAGTACAGCGATGAGCCAAATCCGAAATCAAATTTCTTAGCTATAATGACATGTTCCCAGGCAGATGCTGCATGCCCAATTGTGCCGGGTGCCTCTGAAAGAATTTCTTTGCCTTATGATGACCCTAAAGCCTTCGACGGGACACCAGAGGAAGAAGCAAAATACGATCAGCGTTGTAAACAGATTTGTACTGAAATGTTTTATATTTTTTCTCTTTTAAAATAATGAACAATTGCGCACCTACACAACGAAAAAAATTAAGTTTCCTTGACCAATACCTAACCCTTTGGATATTCCTTGCTATGGGGGCAGGTGTAGCTCTCGGTTATTTTGTTCCAAACACCGCAGCAATAATCAACTCGTTTTCTTCCGGGACAACCAATATCCCCCTTGCAATAGGATTGATCCTGATGATGTACCCACCTTTGGCAAAAGTCCGCTACGAGAACATGGGAGAAGTATTCCGCAATACAAAAGTATTAGGCGCTTCACTTTTCCTGAATTGGATCATGGGTCCGATACTCATGTTCGCGTTGGCTATTCTCTTTTTGAGCGACCATCCTGATTATATGATCGGACTTATTCTAATTGGTTTGGCACGTTGTATTGCTATGGTTATGGTATGGAACGAACTGGCAGATGGAAACCGTGAATATGCTGCCGGACTTGTTGCACTGAACAGCATCTTTCAGGTTTTATTGTACAGCATCTACGCATACGTTTTTATAACGGTGCTCCCTCCCATATTTGGAATGAAAGGATTGGTCGTAAACATCACCATTGGGCAGATTGCCGAAAGTGTTTTCATTTATTTGGGGCTTCCTTTTGGAGCTGGAGTAATAAGCAGATTTTCATTAATAAAGCTGAAAGGAGTAGAATGGTTCAATAATAAATTCATTCCATTTATATCACCCATCACTCTCATTTCCTTGCTTTTTACTATTATAGTAATGTTCAGTTTGAAGGGAGAATTAATTGTACAGATACCTTTGGATGTGGTCAGAATTGCCATTCCATTAGTAATTTATTTTATCTTGATGTTCTTTGTGAGTTTCTTTTTGGGGAAAGCGATGGGAGCAGATTATTCCCAAAATGCCTCTATCACACTTACCGCTACAGGAAATAATTTTGAATTAGCCATTGCAGTCGCTATTGGTGTATTTGGAATTAATTCAGGACAAGCTTTTGTTGGTGTTATCGGACCTTTGGTGGAGGTTCCCGCATTGATTTTACTAGTTAAAGTAGCATTTTGGTTAAAGGCCAAGTATTATTAAAACACTTGACAGTCAAGGTAATTAATAGAAGTCGCTATTAAGTAATTCAATAAAAAGAATATAATTATTTAGTTTCTCATAAAAGAGCACAAAAAAAGCCCATACAAACAGATGTATGGGCTAGATTAGTTGCACTGCCGAGTGCATTAAAAAGGTTGGCGGCTACCTACTCTCCCGCATATTATTGCAGTACCATCGGCC
>JACMRH010000418.1 GCA_014376535.1 Cytophagales bacterium
CTTCTCACCACAACAGATACTACAGATTTTCCTGGCTATATACATTCAAATTTAAGTTCTGTTTCAGGTTGCTATGCAGTCACGGCCATTGACAATGTCGGAAACGAAAGCACTAAAAGTAATAAAGTATGTTTGGAAAATTGCTTTTTGTTTGAACTACCCAATGTATTTACACCAGATAACTCAGGCATAAATGACCTTTTCAGACCAATTCCTCCTTCACCAAGATTTGTTGAATCAGTAAAGTTTAGTGTTTTCAACAGGTGGGGCTTAAAGGTGTTTGAAAACAACAACGATGTTTACATAAATTGGGATGGATCAGGACTCCCGGATGGAGTTTATTTTTACACTGCTAAAGTAAAATTCACCTCTCCGGATGAATATTCTTCAACCAAAGACCTAAAAGGTTGGATTCAGATCTTAAGATAAACTAGAGGGAAATATGCATATTCCGTTATAGAGTGTGTAAATCCTTGGTAATTTATTGAACATTTTTTATACTTGTAGTTACTACGCAGCATCCTGTAATTACGGTTTTTGACAAAAATGAAAAAAGCATATATTTTCCCTGGTCAAGGGTCACAGTTTTCCGGAATGGGAAAAGAATTGTACGAATCAAGTACAAAGGCAAAAATATTATTTGAAAAAGCAAACGAAATATTAGGGTTTGACCTTACTAAAATAATGTTTGAAGGCTCTGAAGATGAACTCAGGGAAACCAAAGTAACCCAGCCCGCCATATTTTTGCATTCAGTGGCAATGGCTTTATCTGCAGAAGTATTTGATCCTCAAATGGTAGCTGGTCATTCACTTGGAGAATTTTCAGCTTTAGTGGCTGCCAAAGCATTATCATTTGAAGATGGCTTGATTCTGGTTTCAAAAAGAGCTATGGCCATGCAAGAGGCTTGTTCTGCTGCATCAGGAACAATGGCTGCTATTCTGGGTTTAGAAGATAATAAGGTTGATGAAATTTGTAAATCGATTACAAATGGAATTGTTGTAAGTGCTAATTATAACTGTCCTGGCCAGTTGGTAATATCAGGTTCAGTAACAGCAGTAGAAGAAGCCTGCGAAAAAATGAAAGAAGCTGGTGCAAAAAGAGCTATTATATTACAAGTTGGTGGTGCATTTCATTCTCCTTTGATGAAACCAGCAGAAGAAAAGCTTAGATTAGCCATTGAAAACACTATATTTAATAGTCCTATATGTCCTATATATCAGAATGTTACCTCTCATCCTCATATAAATGCAGAAGAGATTAAAAATAACCTAATAATTCAACTTACAGCGCCTGTCCGTTGGACAGAAAGTATAAGAAATATGGCAAAAGATGGTGCTGCTCAGTTTATTGAGTGCGGTCCCGGCAAAGTGTTGCAAGGTTTAGTTAAAAAAATCACAACAGAATCTGAGGTGCTTAGTATTTGACCCAGTTACAAGACTATAGAAGAAGAGATATATGCCTAAAAAGGTAGAAATGATTCAAAAATTGGTATACCGGTTACCCAAATACCTTGTTCTTCAAGTGGACATGGTAATGTGTATTATAAGTGTGCTGGTTGCGTATTTATTAAGATATAACCTGGAAACTCTTCCTCAGGAAGTATTAGATAGTTTCTATATTTCATTAGGGATAATTTGCTCTGTAAAACTTCTTTCCTTCTTATATTTCAAGAGTTACACAGGAATAATAAGATATACGAGTATAGAAGATGCTAAAAGGATCTTTTATTCGCTAACTGCTAGTTTATTGATGGTGCTGGCCATAAACTTTGCATATTTCTATTTTTATAATGTATTCGTAGTTCATCTGTCTATTTTAATAATTGATTATTTTACCTCTTCCCTTTTCATGGCCGGGTTCAGGATCGTAACCAAAATCATTTACTATGAATGGAAATCCCAGAATTCAGAAAAAGTAAATGTTATCATCTATGGTGCTGGCCAGGCCGGAATAATAACAAAGAAAACCCTTGATCAGGACACCGGCACTAATTATCATGTTGTTGCAATTGTGGATGACAATAAAAGTAAGGCTGGAGGAATGATAGATGGAGTTACAATTTATCACGCAAGAAAGAAACTTGAAGCCCTTATCCACCTCAAAAAAGCTGAATTGGTAATCATAGCTATTCAAAAAATATCTGCTGAAAGAAAGAAAAAAATTGTAGACACCTGCCTTTCCTATGGAATCCAGGTAAGAAGCGTACCACCAGTAGAAAAGTGGATAAACGGAGAACTAAGCTTAAAACAAATCAAGGATGTTAAAATTGAGGATGTTTTAGGAAGAGAGTCAATAACCCTTGACAATAGCAGCATCATGGGCGAAATACAGGGTAAAACTGTTTTTGTTACCGGCGCCGCCGGATCCATTGGAAGTGAACTTTGCAGACAAATAGCCCATTTCAATCCTCGGTTTCTTGTTATGATCGACCAGTCTGAGTCGGCCTTATACGATCTGGAGATGGAATTTAATGACCAGAATATAAAATGCAATTATGACCTGACATTAGCGGACATCCGTAATGTTTCAAGGATGAAAAAACTGTTTGAGCAACATAGGCCTGATATTGTATTTCATGCTGCTGCTTACAAACATGTCCCGGTTATGGAAGAAAATCCTTCTGAAGCTGTGAACACCAATATTATGGGTACGAGAAGCATTGCGGATCTCGCCATGAAATACCAGGTAAAGAAATTTATCATGGTCTCTACCGATAAGGCAGTAAACCCAACAAGTGTGATGGGTGCTTCTAAAAGGGTTGCTGAGATATATATACAATCATTGAATAACATGGTTGTGGATGAAGCAGAACATACACGATTTATAACCACAAGATTTGGAAACGTATTAGGTTCAAATGGATCAGTTATACCTAGATTTAGAAAGCAAATTGCTGAAGGTGGGCCAGTGACTGTTACACATCCAGAAATCACCCGTTATTTTATGACCATACCCGAAGCAAGCCAGCTAGTTCTGGAAGCAGCAGCAATGGGAAATGGAGGTGAAATTTTCTTATTCGATATGGGTGAGTCCATTAAAATAGTGGACCTGGCAAAAAAAATGATTAAACTTTCAGGGTTGACACTTGGGAAGGATATTCAATTGATGTACACAGGTTTGCGTCCAGGTGAAAAACTGTATGAGGAATTGCTCAATAATGACGAAAATACATTACCAACTCACCATCCAAAAATAATGATTGCTAAAGTCAGAAGGCAGGAATTTGATGTGGTACAAGAATTATTTGCCGATCTTATGAAGCTTTATGAGAGAGGTGAAGAGGAAAAAATGGTAATGCACATGAAAAGAATGGTTCCTGAATATAAAAGTAACAATTCTGTATTTGAAAAATTTGACAATGTAAATAGTAACATAAAAAAAATGAACGGACACCCGACGGGTACGGTAAAGTCTACTTCAGTTGCAAATTCACCTCAGACAAAGCATCAAGAATTATAGCACAGGATTGATAGATTTCTTCGAAGGTAATTGTTAAAGGTGGGGCAATCCTCATCGCATTGTCACAAAACAAAAACCAATCGGTGATCACCCCTTTTTCAATGGCTTTGTCAATAACCAATTTTAGGATTATAAAGCTTTCAAATTCAATAGCCATCAATAAGCCTTTATTTCTTTTGTTGACAATTAATTGGTGTTGAAGAAGTTCTAAAAATAAGTTAGCCTTAGCATCAACCTCATTCAAGAGGCCTCCCTCTGTCAGTACTTCAATTGTTGCCAATGAGGCTGCGCAACAAACAGGATTTCCACCAAAGGTGGTAATATGCCCCAAAATGGGATTTTCTTTTAAAACAGACATTATATCATTTGAAGAAATGAATGCTCCCAGAGGCAATCCACCTCCCATACTTTTGGCACAAAGAAGAATATCTGGCACCACATTATAATGTTCGAATGCCCAAAATTTTCCAGTCCTTCCAAAACCACATTGGATCTCATCAAAAATCAACAACGCCCCTACTTCTGTACATCTGGCTCTTAAAGCCTCAAAATATTGTTCGTTTGAAATTCTTACCCCGGATTCTCCCTGTACAGTTTCAATAAAAAAAGCGGCAGTTTCCCGATCAATCCTGAATAAATCTTCAGTATTTCCAAATCTGATTCTCTCAGTATCTGGAATTAAAGGCCTGAAATTTTGCTTTAATTTTTCATTTCCTCCAATAGATAATGCCCCCTGCGTGCTCCCATGATAGGAGTCAAAACATGAAATAATTTTATGTCTTTTGGTGTATCTTTTAGCAAGTTTCATTGCGCCTTCAACAGCTTCACTACCTGAATTGACAAAATAGACTGATGATAAAGTCGAAGGCAACAAAGAGCAGATTTTTTGAGCAAGCAAGGTTTGAGGTGCCTGTACATATTCACCGTAAACCATCAAATGCATGTATTTATCTAATTGGTCTTTTATGGCTTCCAACACTCTAGGGTGTCTATGACCTACATTGCTTACACTTATACCCGAAATGAGGTCTGTATATTTCTTACCTGAATTGTCATACATATAAATCCCTTCTGCCCTTTGAATTTCCAACATCAAAGGGAAATTTGATGTCTGGGCCACATTAAGAAGGAATAACTCTCTGTTGGTCATAGCGAAAAGAGTTGAATCTCGCGTTTTACATATTCTTGAATATCAGGGAAAAATTTAAAAAAATCCGATTGAAAAGATTCGTAGTCCTTCTCCAAATCCAGGATTGAGGTGGCCAGAGTGTTAGCAAAGTTGACTTTGGTAGAAAGTTCGGCAAGTGTTTTGGCAATACCCTTTATATCTGCGTAGTTGACAAGCCAGTTTTGTTCCTTCATTACATAAAATAATTCATGCATCTTTAATGGAAGGTCTTTCAAATTAGAATTCAAAAACTGATACTTTTTTTGAGCGAAATCCTGAAGGCTTTCTGATGAATATTTTGACCAATTTGCAGCTAAAAAGTGATCATATACGATGTCAGTTACGACAGGGGCGTATTTACCAGCGCTATTTCTAAGTCGTAAAGTAGTTTGTTTTACAACTGGATGGGAGTCAGTAAACTGATCTATCTTCCGATGTAGTTTAATACCATTCTGGATTGCCTCTGAATACAAGAACATTTCCTTCCCTCTGATACTATCAGCAATAAAATTGCCAATAATTAAGCCTTCATCACTGCCGGCAAGAAACAAATGTGCTAAGTAATTCATAAATTATTCGCTAATATAATTGAATAAGTTATTTGGAAAACAAAAAAGGGTATACCTGTTTTGGATATACCCTTTAACAAAAGCAAAAAAAATTAAAGAACCTTTTCTGCTAATAAAACTACATTATTTTTTAATACTTCAACAATTCCACCATCTATAGAGAATCTTTTCTCTTCAGTTACAGTTTTAATTTTAACAAGTCCTTTCGAACAAGTACTAATCAAAGCTGCATGGTTATTCAATACCTGAAAGCTTCCTTCAGTCCCGGGAAAAGTAACCGAAACAACTTCACCTTCAAATATTTTTTTATCAGGTGTTATAACTTCTAAATGCATTTTCTAGTATTTAGTATTTAGTACTTTGTCCTTAGAAAGAGTAAAGTATGATTTGCTGTGCATCTCAATACCAAGTACTCAGTACTAAGTACTATTTAGAGGCTTCCGCCATTAATCTCTCTCCTTTTGAAACTGCTTGCTCAATAGTTCCTACAAGGTTAAAAGCTGCTTCAGGTAAATGGTCAAGCTCACCGTCCATAATCATGTTAAAACCTTTTATAGTTTCTTTGATATGAACCAATTCGCCTTTCAAACCTGTAAATTGTTCTGCAACATGAAATGGTTGAGATAAAAATCTTTGTACCCTCCTTGCCCTGTGAACAATTTGTCTGTCTTCTTCAGATAGTTCATCCATTCCTAAAATGGCGATTATATCCTGAAGCTCTTTATAACGCTGTAAAACTTCTTTTACCTTTTGAGCAGTGTCATAATGCTCATCACCTAATATCTCTCTTGAAAGTATTCTTGAAGTTGAATCCAAAGGATCCACTGCCGGATAAATTCCAAGTTCTGCAATTTTACGTGAAAGTACAGTTGTTGCGTCCAAATGGGCAAATGTAGTTGCTGGCGCAGGGTCCGTCAAGTCATCTGCAGGAACATATACGGCCTGAACAGATGTAATAGAACCTCTTTTTGTTGAAGCAATACGCTCTTGCATAGTACCCATTTCAGTTGCCAATGTTGGTTGGTAACCTACCGCAGAAGGCATACGTCCTAACAAAGCAGAAACTTCAGAACCAGCCTGTGTAAAACGGAATATATTATCAATAAAGAAAAGAATATCCCTTCCTTTGCCAGTTCCATCTCCATCACGGTAGTATTCGGCAACTGTTAATCCTGTTAAAGCCACTCGTGCACGTGCTCCCGGTGGTTCGTTCATTTGTCCAAATATGAAAGTAGCCTGAGAATCTTTTAAAGCTTCCATATCCACTTTAGTAAGATCCCATCCACCTTCTTCCATAGAATGCTTGAAAGCATCACCATATCTTACGATGTTGGCCTCAATCATCTCACGTAAAAGGTCATTTCCTTCTCTTGTACGCTCACCAACTCCTGCAAACACTGAAAGTCCTTCATATGCTTTCGCGATATTGTTAATTAATTCCTGGATCAATACAGTTTTACCTACTCCTGCTCCACCGAAAAGACCAATTTTTCCACCCTTTACATAAGGCTCTAAGAGGTCAATAACTTTTATACCAGTAAACAACACTTCTGAAGAAGTTGATAAATCTTCAAAACGAGGAGCTTTACGGTGAATAGATAACTTAGAAGTGCCTTTTGGTTGAGGAATTCCATCAATTGCGTCTCCAACTACGTTGAAAAGACGACCTTTTATATCATCTCCAATTGGAACCGAAATTGCCTCTTCAGTATCAAGGACATCCATGCCTCTTTGAAGGCCTTCTGTTCCTTCCATAGCAATAGTGCGGACACGGTCTTCACCTAAATGCTGTTGAACTTCAAGTACAATTTTTTGTCCGCCTTGCTTTGTAACTATCAGTGCGTTAAAGATTTTCGGTAACTTAGAACTTGCTTCGAACGATACGTCGACAACAGGACCAATTACCTGGGAAACTTTACCTATGTTTGCCATGCTTTATAAAATGATGAGAATCAGTTTTTCGGACTGCAAAGCTATGCGAATATCCTCTAAAAGCAAACAACTATATCGGATTTAACCTCAAATAAAAAAAAGGTTTTTCTTTTTAGAAATCCTACAATTCATTTAATAGCAAGCTTTTGGCATTGCCTCTTCTGATCTTCAGTTTCGGTTATAACCAGATAAATTCCAGGTTTCAAAATGTCTAAAGTATATTCTTTTTTGTTAAAAATTTCATTCTTAAAAACTTCTAATCCACTATAATCAATAATAGTTAAAGTAATATTTTTTTGATTCTCTACGGTAATACTCCGCAATGAAGGATTGGGAAATATTTTGGTTTTATAAATTTCATTATTTTGATTTTCATATCTAAAAGAGGTAGTGATGGCAGATAATTGAAAGAGAAACAGGCCTCCATTCTGATTTCCCATGATCACTTCAGAAATATTGTCCCCATTCAATTCTGCTATAACCAGGCTCAATCTTTTTCCTAAAGAAGTATTGTCAGTATTGACTTTGATAATATTCTTATTAGTAAAATATTTTGGATTTTGATTTTTAAAGGAGGGGTAACAATAAACAAAACCTGAATCATTAACAGTAATAAGATCTTCGTTGCTATCGTTATCAATGTCAGCAATTGCTAAGTTCAAGTTTCCATTGGTTGAAGAATTGTTGGATTTAATACCACCATAAGTACTATCAATCAATTTAAAACCAGGTAAATTGGCCGTACCAACATTAGAAAAATATTTTAGGTCACCATTTTTTGATCCCATTAACAAATCATTTAACCCATTTCCGTCTATATCAATAAATAGCAAATTTGAGGGAGATGATGATTTAGTATCCAATTGTTTAGTTTCTGAACTAGTAAAACCCGATGTTGATGAATTTATAAACCAATCAATTTGAAAACTTCCGTTTTTTTCAGAACTCACAATAAGGTCTTGGTTTTTATCATTGTTTAAATCAGAAACTGTAATGCTTATATCATCTAAATTCCGGGTTTGTTGTTGTAGAAAATTCGAATCAGATAAAGAGTAGACTGGATTGGTCAAATTGCCAGAATTCAAAAACTTATAGATTGTTGCCGGTTTGCCCTTTGAAGCAGAATTGCTGATTAAAAGATCAAGATCTGAATCACCGTCAAGATCAATAAGTAAAGGTACCGTGTTACGTCCTAAATCAATCATCGTATTTTGAAGGAAATTGTTAGATTGATAAGTAAAGTTAGGAACATCATTTGAACCTGTATTCTTATAGAACCAAATGGAATTTTTAAAATCACTGGTATCATTAGCGTTCCCCATTGTCACAATCAAGTCTTTTAAATTATCTCCATTAACATCTTCATTAAATGGCAAAGGATAAGATATAGATGGCGAATTGATTGCAGGATAAGTCGAAGATGATTTTGTAAAAACCGGCTTTACTATTGTTCCATTATTTTGCAAAAAGTTAAAATTATTGCAATCTTCTTTTCCTAATATGAGGTCTTTATCCAAATCATTATCTGAATCAAAAGCCAGGATCGCCCCTCCTCCACTGTGTTCTAATCGAAAGTTATTTTTACATGCAAACCCAAAATTGTAAGCATTACAATTTTGTTCCATTAAACCTCCCCAACAATTGTCCAGATTTTTAAATAGAAGGCTGTCTGGCTTGCTATAAGTTTCTGTACTAATATTTCGCTCAAGATCTATAGAGGCTCCCTGAGAGGACCTGAAATGCAAAATATCCATATCCCCATCATTGTCCACGTCGACAAAGGCGGGAACATCAAGAATGCTCACATCCATGTTTACAAAATCTCCAAAATAATTTGTGAGCATAGGCTCTTTAAAAACATTAAAAGATAAATCAGGAAAGACAGATGTGTTTTTAAATACCTTTATTCCATTAATCACAGATGTGAATAGATCTTTTTTCCCATCCTTATCAAAATCATAGAATATTCCATAACGTGAAAGATTAGGAAGTTTTGATTGATAATTTAAGGTAAAAAGTGGCATGCCTGATTCTATTAGAAAAACAAGGTTCCGGTTGTTATCTCTGTCAAATAACAAAATGTCATTTGTTCCATCCTGATCAAAATCGCAGGTAGAAATTGTAGATGAGTTTATTCCACCTGCCCAGGCATTTTTTAGGGTATCATTTTTTACTATTACAGGAATAGTGTTAATTTGTTGAAGTTCAAAACCTTGGGAATTGGCAATTAAAATAAAGCCCAAAAAGAACGTAAAAAATAATATAAGCTTTTTCATATTGAATATTTCTGTTATTACGTTACTTTTTGAGTTCAGTTTTAGATTAACAATCTATTAAAAATTTTAAAAAAAATAAAATGAAAAAAAGTATCCTGATCCTGATACCGATATTAATTTTCAACTTGAATAGTTTTTCACAAGGCTATTTTAGCGAAAACGAAGTTACACTGAGCTTATATCAAGAAAAAAAAACTTTGAATTGGTTTTCCACCAAGCTCACAACAAGTCTCGATCTTGAAAGAAGTGAAATGGTTCTACATGTAGATGCCGCAACTTTCATTAGCCAAAAAGATTCATTAAAGAACATTTTATTGTTCAACAGCAACTGTCCAGCAATACATATTGCTCTTACACTTCCTTTTAATAAGTTAGACAAAGATTTGAGTGGCAGGCAGGTATTTCTTGTTCAAGGCATATTGTCCGGTTGTGGAAATAATTACCCTGTAAATGTTAATGTTGGATTCCAATTCCTGGATAAACTTTTAATGTTTGATTTCCGATTAAAACTAGAAGCGGCTGCAATAGGAGCTACCGGCTTAAGAGGTATTGATCCCATTGTTTTGTTTCATACAGATAACGGAAGAATACTTTTAAGATCTAAAGAATAAGTAAGCCCCCTTATTTATAAACTTACCAACCTTTGCTTTTTTTCAAAGTGGTAATGTGCGCTAAATGGTGGTTGCAATGCCAGGCATAAACGCCAATATTTTCTTCAATAGAGAATTCCTTGCCGTGCTCTGGATGAATAAATGTTTTTTTTATGTCATTATCTGAAAGCGATTTTAGGAGAATAGTCCATCTGGAATGTATTCCGTGAAGCATCTGAATAGCTGGAATTACAGGCATAGATTTGCTATCAGATAATTCCGCCCATCTCTCTTCATAATAAGGTTTTATAATTGGTTTATCTTCTGTTAAGGCAAGTTTAAAACGAACAAGACTATTCATATGACTGTCTGCACAATGATTCACAACCTGTCTGATAGTCCAGCCTTCTGGCCTGTAAGATGTATCAAGCTGTGAATCTGTTAAATAAATGACTTCTGCTTCTA
>JACMRH010000419.1 GCA_014376535.1 Cytophagales bacterium
ATCATTGCGTCAAAATCAATCTGTTAATGGTATTAAAAACTTTACCCTTCCCGATTTTAACCTTGCAATGAACAGGGTAATGCCTTTTCAAAATGTAAGCGGAGGAAAGAAAACTGAAATTATCAGGAAATTCAATCTTGCTTATAACTTTAACTTGCAAAATCTTATAACCAATGATTCTAATGTAGTAGGTTCTAAATCTCTGGGAAAAGACTCTTTTCTGCTTGCAGATAACAAAACATGGCAGAAACGAGGATACTATAACTTTTCAAATGATTTTGATTATTTAACAAGGCCCGATAAGCTCAATAATGGAATAAAACATAGTATTCCGATTTCAACTTCTGTAAAAGTATTAAAGTATTTCAGCCTGAACCCTAATATGACTTATGAAGAATTTTGGTATAACCGGTCTATCAACCATACGGTAGCTATTGCAGATAACGGAGCTACTATTATTAAAAAAGATACAGTCCAGGGCTTTTCTCGGGCAAGCCAGTATTCAATGGGAACAGGATTAACTACAAGAGTATACGGAACATTTTTTATAAGAAAAGGACGGGTAGAAGCTTTACGGCACACCTTAATTCCAAATTTGAGTTATACCTATAGACCTGATTTTGCTGAATCGTCTTATGGATATTATGACAAATTAAAGGTAAACAATCAAGATGTTTACAGAAGCAAGTTTGAAGGCTTCGTTATGGGAGGACCCGGAATAGGAAAAACTTCTGCAATTGGACTATCTCTTAACAACAATTTCGAATTGAAAGTAAAAGAGAAAAGTGATTCTGTGAGTGTCAAAAGAAAATACAAGAAAATATCTCTTCTTGATAACCTTGGCCTTTCCAGTGCTTATAATTTGGCAGCAGATTCATTTAATCTTTCAAACATTGCCTTTACTGCCAGAACCAAACTTTTTTCATTATTCGATATTGCTTACAGTGGAAGTATTGATCCATATGAAAGAATAACAGATACAACTAAAACCGGATCTAAATACTCACGAAGAATAAATGAATTTCAATTAAACAAAATCAAAGGAAAAGGAATCGGAAATCTGGTAACATCTAATTTGGCCTTTAGTTTCAACCTTAATTCAGAAAAATTAAAAAGAAAGAAAAAACCTGAAGTAGACGAAAGAGCCTCTGGAATCCAGGCAATGAGCCCTACTGACGAGGTGTTAAGAGACATTAAAAATAATCCGAATAATTATCTTGACTTTACAATTCCCTGGTCAATATACCTTGCTTATAATCTTAATTACAACCAATATTTTGTTCCTGGAGCTTCGCGGGATGGTTACAATCATTCCATAACTTACAATGGTGATTTAAGCTTGTCGGAAAAATGGAAAGTCCAGTTTAGTTCAGGTTATAATCTGACCCAAAAATTGGTCACTTACACAAGATTCGGAATCACTAGAGATTTGCATTGCTGGGTTATGTCCCTTAACTGGGTACCTCCTATTCCGGGCACTATTAATTCAGGGAGTTACAACTTCCAGTTAAATGTTAAATCATCTGTATTGCAGGATTTAAAACTGACCAAAAACAGGTTTTGGACAGACCAATAGACATTAATTAATCATGAAACTTTTAATCAGATACATAATAATTTCTTTATTCATATTTGCATTTAAAGCAAATGGGCAAACACCATTAAAACATCTTTCAACAGGAGATATCCTTCCCTATTTTGCAATCCCAGATCAGGATGGTAAAATATTCACTTCTAAAGATCAAAAAGGAAAAGGCATTCTCATTATTTTCTTCTACCCTAAAGACAACTCCAACATCTCTACCAAACAAGTAGTGGGTTTTAAGGATCATTTTAAAGAATTTGAAGAAGAAGGGGCCAATATCGTTGGTATTAATCCTGGATCAATTGAAAGCCACAAGTCCTTTCACCAGAATAACAAACTACCTTATCCACTATTGAGTGATAAAGAAAATATTGCTATTAACCTCTTTGGAATAAAATCTACTATGGGAAGCCTGAACAGGGAAACCTACGTTCTGGACTTTACTGGGAAGATTGTTTTTCACCTTGATTCTTACCTGGAAGGGGCAAAACATGCAGAAGAAGCTTTGAAATACATTAAAAGTCAGGACTAAAATGAATTTTTATTGTTGCTAAATTGTAGTGTAGCTATATCATTCAGCATGAAAAAGACAGTTTTAATTGGGGCTAGCTCAGACCCTACCCGGTATGCTTACAAAGCAGCAAATAGCCTAGTTGCCCACGGACATGAAATGATTCCCCTGGGTATTAAATCAGGTACTGTTGCAGGTAGAGATATAATTCTAGAAAAGCCTGAACTAAAAGATATTGATACTGTCACTTTGTATGTTAGCCCACAAAACCAAACAAGTTGGATAGATTACATTATCAACCTGAAACCAAAAAGAATTCTTTTTAACCCAGGAACAGAAAACAAAGCGTTAATGGACCAGGCCAAAGAAAATCAAATTGAGGTTGTGGAAGGTTGCACATTGATTATGCTTTCCATTGGAACTTATTAATGAGGTGATGGGTAATTGCTATTAGTAATAAACATTTTTAATAATACAGTTGTAATTTAAGCACCGATAAAAGTTGAAAGTTTAACTTTGTGTTGGTCGAATACGCAATAAGCGGTTGGCATATTTTAAGTGCTATGAGAATAGGTTATGATGCTAAAAGAGCATTTTGGAACAATACTGGGTTAGGAAATTATTCCCGGTCTGTTATTTCTGGAATAGCCACTTTTCATCCGGAGCATCAACTGACACTTTTTAGTCCAGGTATTAACTATGATTCTGAATTAAAATCACTTCTGCCAAAATATTCTATAAACCTTTTTGATTTGGGCAATGGATTGATTGGACAAGCTAAACGAGTAATAGGTTTTGATAATGGCAGCTTAGATATTTATCATGGTTTATCTAACGAACTTCCAATTTTTAACCATAACAGTAAGACAAAGCTTGTTGTAAGTATACACGATCTTTTATTTCTTCGTTACCCTGAATTTTATCCTTTTATTGACAGGCAGATTTATAAATTTAAAACACTGAAGGCTTGTGAAAAGGCGCACTTAATAATTGCA
>JACMRH010000420.1 GCA_014376535.1 Cytophagales bacterium
ATTTGCCTAGCCATATAAGCTGCCGCAGCATGTGGAATGGCATAATGAACATGTAACAAGGCTAAACCTTCCCTTTTCACTACATCCACCATATTATTTGCCAATACAAGTTCGTAAGGAGTATATTCAAACAAAGGATAAGTTGAAATACTTACTTCGTGATAAAATATATTCTGGTTGTAAAAATCTAGTCTGGCCGGTTGATTATAAGTAATAAAATGTACCTGATGACCATTTTCTGCTAATGCCTTGCCTAATTCTGTTGCTACCACGCCACTTCCACCAAAGGTTGGGTAACAAACAATGCCTATTTTCATAATTAAAAAGATTGCTAAAAGTATTCGGTTTAATCTTTAAC
Organism: Cytophagales bacterium; assembly: GCA_014376535.1. Classification (GTDB taxonomy): domain Bacteria; phylum Bacteroidota; class Bacteroidia; order Cytophagales; family UBA9547; genus UBA9547. The sequence goes on from JACMRH010000420.1 coordinate 359, forward strand.
AGATTTTAGTCCAAATAACGTTCGGATTTATAACTCTTAACTTATTAAAATGTTAAATAATTCGTCAGATAAAGAATTTTAACCATAAAATAATATATCCATTATAGAAAATAGGGGAAACAGAAAATATTTTACGTCATTAGTGGTTGCTACAAAAATTATGAGCTTTTCTTCTTTCGGGTTATCAGCGGACTTGCTGAAAAATATTGATAATCAAAAATATACCAAACCCTATCCAATTCAGGAAGAGGCTATTCCAATCATTTTAGCTGGTAAAGATTTATTAGCACTGGCTCAAACAGGGTCTGGAAAAACTGCAAGTTTTGTTCTGCCGATACTTCAAAACTTACAACATAAAAAAGCATCATTACCAAGGCATGTCAAAGTTTTAGTGCTGGTTCCAACCAGAGAACTGGCCATGCAGGTGGCAGAAGTATTTGATTCTTTCAGTTTGAACTTGCCAACAAAATTAAAAACCATGGCGGTATTTGGTGGAGTTAATATCAATATTCAGATAGATGCATTGCAGAAATGCGAAATATTAATTGCTACCCCAGGAAGGCTTTTAGACCTTATGGCCTCCAGAAGTGTATTTTTATCAGAAGTAGAAGTTCTGGTATTAGATGAAGCGGACAAAATGCTTAATCTTGGTTTTAAAGATGAAATGAATGATATATTTTTTCATCTTCCAAAAAAGAGGCAAAACTTACTCTTTTCTGCCACTTTAAACGACAATGTTGACCTTTTGAAATCTATACTACTTCATGAGCCGGTTAAAATAGAAATTGAAACTGAAAAGCAAAACCTTGACCTGATAAACCAAAGTGCTTATTTGACAACCGAAGAAAGAAAAGGAGTTCTATTGCGATATTTAATCAAAACCCAAAATTATAAGCAAGTACTAGTTTTTACTTCTTCTACAAGAAAGGCGGACAATGTGGTGGAAAAACTAAATAAAAATGGGATTCAGGCAGCTGCTCTACATGGAGATAAAAGCCAGGCGATAAGAACAGATTCTTTAAAGAAATTTAAAGCAGGAGAAATCCGGGTTTTAGTAGCGACAGATTTGGTTTCAAGAGGGATTGATATTCAGGAACTTCCTGTGGTAATCAATTATGAATTACCACGTTCCCCAACAGATTATGTTCATAGAATTGGGCGTACAGGCAGAGCAGAGTCCAAAGGAGAAGCTATTACATTGCTGACCATTGAAGATGAACACCATTTTAAAATCATCCAGAAAAAAATGGGACGAAAAGTTGAAATAATGGAAAGCAGTGAGTTTAATTTACATGGATTTTAAAACCTGAATTTTAATATTTCGTGGTACGGTTTCAATAGGGTAAAGTAAAACTAGTATTAGTTTAAAGTCTCACTAACCTTAACATTAAACTTCAAAAAATTGACTACTCCTCAAATAAACGAAAGAAGTGCAGGTATTTTACTGCACATTACATCACTTCCATCACCTTTTGGTATGGGCGATTTAGGTGAAGAAGCATATAAATTTGCCCGATTTCTTGCCAAAAGCAATCAAAAATGGTGGCAGATTTTGCCTTTAAATCCCACCGATCATGGTGAGTTTCCGTCACCCTACAGTTCTAATTCCAGTATGGCGGGAAATACTATGCTCATTAGTGCTGAATTATTGGCGGATGAAGGATTGTTGGACATTCTTGATTTGCCAAAATATTATTTGCCAGTTACAAGCAAGGCAAATTTTAACGAGGCCAGAAAATTAAAGGAGGTCCTTTTTGAAAAGGCGTATCAAAATTTTCTGAAAGAAGACCATTTTGTAAGGGAGCAAGAATATGAGCAATTCTGCAAACAGGAACATTATTGGCTTCATGACTATGCCATTTATGTGAGCCTGAAACATGAATTCAACGGATTTTCATGGCATCATTGGCCAGAAGAATATAAGTTAAGAAATAACAAGTCTCTGGAAAAGTTTTTGGCCCAGCACAAGAAGGATATTGATAAAACAAAGTGGCTACAATGGGTATTTTTTCGTCAATGGAAAAATTTGAGGACATATTGTAATAAAATTAATGTTCACTTTTTCGGTGACCTACCGTTTTATGTAAGTCACGATTCTGTAGACGTTTGGGCGAACCCGGAAATTTTCAGTTTGGACAAAAACGGAGATTCAATTTTTATTGCCGGTTGCCCACCTGACTACTTTAGTGAAGATGGACAAAGATGGGGCATGCCAGTTTTTCGCTGGGATGTTTTAAAAAAACAAAACTACGATTGGTGGATAAAACGCCTCGCTAAAAACATGGAGTTATATGATCTGCTTAGATTAGATCATTTTATGGCCTTTAGCAGATATTGGAATATAGATGCAAGTGAGGAAACTGCCAAAAATGGCACTTGGGTGCCGGGTCCAGGTGAAGATTTCTTTAACAAGCTTAAAGTTGCATTTGGAAGCCTTCCTTTTGTTGCTGAAGATTTGGGCGATTGTGATGAGAATGTTTATAAGATCAGGGATAGTTTTGGACTACCTGGAATGAAAATCCTTCAATTTGGTTTTGGCAGTTCAGAAGCAGATGCTATACATAAACCACACAATTATGGTTATAATTTTATTGTATACGCAGGCAATCATGACAATAATACCACAAGAGGATGGTACAGCAAAGAAGCAGGAAAACATGACCATAAACGACTAAAGAAATATACAGGCATTCGCGTAACAGAAAAAAACGTTGCTGAGGTATTAGGCAAAATGGTATATGCATCTGTATGCAAAATAGCCATCCTTACAATGCAGGACATTTTAAACCTGGATGAAACTTTTAGGATGAATACACCTGGCACAATGGAAAACAACTGGACCTGGAGACTGGAAAATGACCAGATAACCAAATCAGTTCAAAGAAAACTGAAAGCCTGGACCAAACTTTACGACAGGATAAGTGTATTGAAAAAGTAAATCATATTCAACGAGTCCACATTAAAAGGAATGAAATCAATAACAGAATCAGATTCACATTACAATGACCTGGAACAAATGTCCATGAAGGACATTTTGAAAAATATCAACAATGAAGATAAGACTGTACCAATGGCCATTGAAAACGCCATCACTCAGATTGAATCTTTAGCTGATATTATTGTTGAAAAAATGCAACACGGAGGAAGGCTGTTTTACATTGGTGCAGGAACAAGTGGAAGATTGGGAATTGTTGATGCCTCAGAATGTCCACCTACCTTTGGAGTGCCCCAGGGAATGGTGATTGGAATAATTGCGGGCGGTGATTCCGCCATAAGAAAAGCAGTAGAATTTGCGGAAGATGATGAAAATCAGGCCTGGAAGGATTTACTTGAACATAATATTTCCAACAAGGATGTGCTAGTGGGAATTGCAGCTTCGGGCAGGACGCCTTATGTTATTGGAGGTGTTAAAGTTGCCCGCGAAAATGGGATTGTGACAGGCTGTGTAGTTTGTAATCCTGGATCTATTTTGGCAAAAGACGTGGATTATCCAGTTGAGGTTGTGGTCGGGCCTGAGTTTTTAACAGGTAGTACCAGAATGAAGGCTGGCACTGCTCAAAAACTCGTTTTAAATATGCTTACCACCTCGGCAATGATCAAACTGGGCAAAGTAAAAGGCAATAAAATGGTCGACATGCAATTGTCCAACCTTAAACTGGTTGATAGAGGAGTTAGAATGATTATGGAAGCTATACCTGTTCAATATGATGAAGCCAAAATCCTCCTTGAAAAAAACGGATCAGTAAGAAGTGCTGTAGAAGCATTTAAGAGAAATTAACCACAAAGTTCACAAAGGATGCACTAAGGTCACAATCAAAATCTTGCGTTCTTAGTGTTTTATCATAGTGTACTTTGTGGTTAAAAATCTAAACAGTATCCATGAAGTTCTTTTCTACCTTATTGAAGAGAACAACTCCTATAAAAAGAACAACTACAGTAAAAACAGTACTGTATCCAATATACCACCATTCCATAGTTCCTTGCCCTAAAACTGAATATCTGAATGTTTCTACAATACCTGTCATCGGGTTCATAAGAACATACTTTTTGTATTTTTCAGGCAAAACAGAAAGCGGATAAACTACTGGAGTCGCATACATTAACAATTGTACTCCAAAGCTTACAAGAAATTTCAAGTCTCTGTATTTTGTTGTTAGGGAAGAAACAATGATCCCCAAGGCCAATCCCAATAATGCCATCAGTAATATTAAATAAGGCAAAAGGAGAATATAGGCATTGATATGAACATCAGAACCTTTTGCAAAAAAGTAAACATAAACAATAGCAAATAGGCCCAATTGAATGAAAAAAGATACTAATCCTGAAATTACATTTGAAATCGGCACGGTAAGCCTGGGGAAATATACTTTACCAAAAATGGCTGCATTTGATACAAAAGTATCTGCTGTTTTATTTAAACATGAGGCAAAATAATTCCACATCATAATCCCAGACATGTAGAACAATGGCTGCGGTA
>JACMRH010000421.1 GCA_014376535.1 Cytophagales bacterium
AACTTTAAGATTACCTGGAAGCTTTTTTATTTCTTCACTCATTAGTTCCAATTCCTGAATTCCAGGAAATTCTACCACACATGTTATCCTATCAGAACCTCTATTATTTGTATCACTAAAATTGCCGGTATAAATTATTCTGTGGGCTTTAAACTTCTCTTCCGGAATGTACATCCATGAAATGTCAGTAGGATCAGATTCACAAAACAAATTAGATGAACCATTTGATCGAAGTTCATTTAAAGAATTAAGCTCCACACTGACACTATCTAAGAAACAAATTTTATTCAATTCACGAATATCCCCACAATAAACAATGGAGTCAAATTCTTTACCGCCATTCAATATCCATTTGCCACTATTAAAGGTTAAAGAATTAATCTGGGAATTGAATTCAATGTCCAATCCTTCCGATAGCCTGTTCACTATAAATTGAGAACCATCTTCTTTAGGATAGTAAAAATTCGAATGCACCATACTTACGTCCTGCCTTCTAAAAATATTATTTAATATAATCTCTTTATTATCCGGCATTGGCAATTTTCCATTTAGCCAATCAATGGGGACCAAAGACAGGTCACAATTCCATAGCTTACTATTATAAGGTTTAAAATATAATTTATAAAGAGTTGGCCCAAAGCGTTTTAAAAGAAACTGTTCAAAATTATTGATCTCAGGGTCGAGGATTGGCTCAAGAAGTTCCTGAATTATTTTAGCTACTGTAATTGGAGGCAATTCATATAGATGATCCTCTATCGGGTATCCAACGAATCGATCATCTAAATAGATTTTAGCATTTCTTTTTGCTACTAAAAATTCCCTATCCTTATCGAAATACTTCCAGAACCAGTCTAGAACTTCCGGGTTTTTACTATTGAAAACGTGGCCACCTACAAGATGGAAAAGATTATCCTGAATACGGTTACATTTGACAAGACCACCAATTTCATCATTTCTTTCAAACAGCGTTACGTTTTTGCCTTCCTCAGTTAACATTTTAGAAATGCTAATACCTGAAATGCCAGCACCAATTACCGCTATATTCTGAGGTGACATAATCAGGACTTTTCTAAAAAATTACTCTTAAGATTATAAAATATGTCTATCAAAGATTCAATTAAATAAAAATAAACCGTAATTCTTAAATTATTTATAAGAAAGTCGGCAATTAAAAATGATGTTAGGTCATAACTTACCAGCTTAGAAGGTTTGCTAAAAAATTGATAGTTTTACGATAGATGATACTTTGTGGAAATGGAAAATAAAACAATAATCCTGAATGCAGATGAGGTTCTAAAAAAGATCAATCGTCTTGCTTTTGAGATTTATGAAGAAAATTACCAGGAAAAAGAAATTGCTTTGGTAGGCATAGAACCTAACGGTGCGATATTAGCCCAGCTATTAAAATCTGAAATAGAGAAAATAAGCAGTATCAGCATTCATTTTTCTACTATCAAGGTTGATAAAGATAAACCCATCCATGACAAACTTAAAATAGGCTTACCAGCAGAACGATTTCCATTAATTCCTATCATAATTGTCGATGATGTTTTAAATTCTGGCAGAACAATGTTCTATTGCTTTAAACCATTTCTTGATTGTGAGTTGAAAAAAATTCAGGTGGCTGTTTTGGTAGACCGCGCCCATAAAAAGTTTCCAATCTCTGCGGATTTTGTTGGTTACTCACTTGCTACCACCATTCAGGAGTTTGTTGAGGTAAACCTAAAAATTCCAGACAGTTATGCTGTTTATTTACATTAAAATGTTTATCTGATCATGAAATATTGGCTATTAAAAAGTGAACCCGATGTATATTCATTTGATGACCTGATAAAACAGAAAATCGGGACCTGGGATGGTGTAAGAAATTATACAGCTCGAAACAACCTCAAAAAAATGGAAGAGGGTGATCTGGCTTTTTTCTACCATAGCAATATTGGAAAAGAAATTGTAGGCATTGTAAAAATTGTTAAAGAAGCTTTTCAGGATCCGTCTACAGATGATCATCGGTGGGTTGCAATTGAGGTTTCACCTGTAGAGAAGCTTAAAAGAACCATCACATTAAAAGAATTGAAGGAAAATTCAGAAATGCAACATTTGGAACTGGTAAAATTTACAAGGTTGTCTGTAATGTCTATTGAGAAGTCAGATTTCGAGCAGATTATAAAAATGTCCAAAGAGAAGGCCAATTAATCAATTAAGATAGTATTGACGCAAAGACCTTGAATCTTGATACTAAATACATGAAACGTGCCCTTGAATTGTCAAGGTTAGGTTTGGGAAGAGTAAGTCCTAATCCTATGGTTGGCGCAGTCATTGTTCATGAAGGAAGAATAATAGGAGAAGGCTGGCACAAACAATTTGGCGGCCCTCATGCAGAAGTTAATGCAATAAATGATGTTGTTGATACTCATCTGCTTTCAAACAGCACTATGTATGTTACTTTGGAACCTTGTTGTCATTTCGGAAAAACACCTCCTTGTGCTGATTTGATTATAGCTAAAAAAATTAAAAAAGTAGTTATAGCTATGCTTGACCCAAATCCCTTAGTTGCTGGGAAAGGTCTTATCCGATTAAATAATGCAGGAATAGTTACGACAACTGGAATATTTGAAAAAGAGGCTACTAAACTTAATAGAAGGTTCATTACAAATATTCTTAATAAAAGGCCTTATATAATTCTGAAATGGGCACAAACAACAGATGGTTTTTTAGCACCAGGTCTGAATGCAGATAAAAAAGCTAAGCAAATCAGCAATTCTTTGTCACAGCAATTGGTCCATGCCTGGCGAGCGCAGGAAGATGCTATTTTGGTGGGATACAACACATTGATTCACGACAATCCAAAGCTTAATGTTAGACTAATCAATACTCACAGGCAACCAACTAGAATTACTTGGGATGAAAAAGGAGTACCTCCAAGCCATCACCATTTTTTTGATGGTTCTCAGAGATCATTTATTTTCAACCATATAAAAGAGGAGAAAGTAAGCACACATTCATACCTTCAAATTGAACCAAATGAAACAGGTATAACTAATCTTTTAAATAGAATCCTGAAAGAAGGAATTGGATCTGTGATTATTGAAGGAGGAACTAAAACTCTGGATAAATTTATCAATCTTAATTTGTGGGATGAGGCAAGAATATGCACTTCCACTAAATTACTTGGAAGTGGCATTAAAGCTCCCAATATTTCAATTTCGCCTAGTGGAAGCTTTCACCTTGAAGAAGATTGCTGGAAAATTGTTTTCAACTCCCCAATAAAAACCTGAGTGAAAAAGATATTGTATTATTATACCAATTAGATACAGGCGATATGCTCGTCAGAGAATATCCACTCCTAATATTTACTGCGGTTCTTGGGGTAAATTTATATTCTACACCAAAAAGTACACAAGCATCTGTAGAATTAAAAAACTGATTATCAATTACGAAACCTCCTCCCCTATCTACTTTTGCTTTGTACAATAATCCATAACTTAAGCCTGGTTGCAATACAAGCTTATCCTTTATGTAAAAATTAAATAATCCACAAAGATCAAGATAGTTAAGCCTGACAACAGCATAGTATAATGACTTGTCAGTACTTCTTGCACCTTTCTGATTGTACATAATCTCAGGTTGAACAGAAAATATTTTGGCAAGTTTCATTTCCATTGCCATACCAGCAATAAGTCCAGGGTGATTGTATCCTGCTAATTGGTCGCCATCAATTTGACCACCCATTAAACCTGTTATAATTTTAGCTTTAATCCTCTGAGGAGGTTGTGCTATTAGTATATTACTGTAAATTATCGAGAAGAAGCAGAATAAAATATGTTTCATTAATAGTTGAATTCCATATTCTGAACAATATCAGGATGTAAACTTATGGCTACCGGACAATGATGCGCAATTTCTTCCAGTTTTGATTTCTGGTTCTCTGTCAATAAGGAGCCTGTTACATTTAAAATTAAGTCGATTCTGGCTATCTTCCTTGGGGAACCTTGCATTGTTTTAGATACATCAATGGTTGTTCCATTCAATTCTATATTTTCTTTGCCAGCCCAGATACCAATTGTTGTTATTACGCACGTTGCAAGTGCCGTACAAACAAGGTCAGTTGGGGAAAAAGCTTCTCCCCTTCCGTGATTATCTACTGGTGCATCAGTTAGTATTTTGGTTCCCGAGGCATTATGTGTTGCTTCACAGCGTAATTGGCCAAGGTAAATGACATTAAAATTTCCCATTATTATCTAAGAATATAAAGTTTCCCGTAACCGTTTTTAAACATGTCATCACTGGTATTATTTCGGTGCTTTATCTGGTCTCCATTTTTCCTGACACTTACTTTGTAAATATAAAGCCCATTGGCAAGCTGATCGCCGTAGTCATCGGTTCCATCCCAAACAAAGTCAGTTTTATGGGTGCCAATTTTTAAGGGTCCTAGTTCATCCATAAATATCGAACGCACTAATTTTCCGGTGATTGTAAAAATTTGTACCCTGATTTGGTCAGGCAGGTCACCTGTTAATGTATAAACAAACCACATTCTGGTCGAAAATGGATTAGGATAGGGCAGGAAATTACTTACAGCTACTTCATTAATAACCTCAAACTGAATTATATATGGTTTAGAACCCGATTTGTTTCCAGTCACATCTTTAGCCTGAACGCGCAAAGTATATACTCCGTCCGGTAGATTTTTTGGTTTGTATTTCAACTCAAATGTATTGTTATCGCCAGCGGGATAAAAAACCACATCGTTTCCAGTAAGGTTTATCTTTTCAAAGGGGCAATTTGCTTGTCCGCATGGCCTTGACAACTCTACTGAAAGTCCGGTAGTATCTTTGATTTTAAGATACTTGTTTTCGTCATTTACGCTAATACTAATTGTTGGATTGGGAGAAATTATATCACCATTCATAATTCTAACACCATCAAAAGCCACGTCTAAAACAGGATTAATTTTGTCTCTGGTAATGTCAAAACTCAATGAATACCTGTTATTATCTAAAATTTCCTCCTTTTGACCTGGCTCAGGATTGAAAAAAACTTCAAGTAAATTACTCCCACTTATTCCAACAGTATTTACCTTAAATGAGTATTTCCAAACACTATCAGGCATAAGGGCAGTTTTCAGTGTATCATAATGAATTATAGACTTTTCACTACCCGTTATTTTATATCTCACCACAAGATTTTGCTTAAACGGTTCTGAGGAAATGTTCTTAAACATAAAAACCAGTTTCTTCGAAGTATCGCCTTCCTGTTTAAAAAAATCAGCATAGTCATCTTTTGAGTTTTGGTCAAATATTAAAGTGCCTTCTGGAGCCTTCCGGTAAATAACCTGCCATTTCAAAAGCTGTGGGGTATTGTCAGTAACAGTTCTGCTATAAGCGGTTAACTTAATGTAAGGGTAAATATTGGCATCAATTATATTAGTCAAACTGTAATTGTCTTGTTTTATATCACTGACAACCGTAGTTTCTTTTCCACTTTTATCTATTCCCATTATATTGAAAATAATAGTGTCTTGAGGTGATTTAGTATAACTTCTAAAAAAGTTTCCCCATTCAGTTGCTGGCCCTATAACTGTAGAGGTAATATTTCCAGCATATCCCAAGCTGATTAAATTAGTATCAACAGATATAACTTCAGTATCCGGGCTTGATGAAACGGCTATTTTTTCAAGTATTTTACCGCCTCCTTTTCTGCTTATGAGTATATATGGACTACCATTTTTAACAGAATCAACCAACGTAGCTCCGTAAAGGTTTTTAAAAGTTTCGCGTAAACCTTGTGGCCACCGGCCCATTTTGGCATCTCCGGCACTCATAAGTATTACTATTTCACCATCCTTCACCAAATATTTCATGGTTGTATCAAGAACTTCATGATAAGTTTGTGATTCATCTAAATAAGGATTTTTAATAAACCTTCCTACTAAGGGAGATAAGAATGAATTGCACACATTATATCCATCGTATGCTACTTGTCTGATAGAAAAATCTACGGGGTTTACAACCAAAATGTATATGCCTTCAAATCCAAATTTGGTACAAATGCCTCCATAAACCACAGGAACATTATCGAATGACATAAATTGACGATTTATATCGAATTTTTTTGAATTTATTCCAAATGTGGTAATTTTTACATTCGCTGAAAGTCTATCGAAAAACCATTTTCCAGTATTTGGGTCTAGTTTAATTGCCCGTTTTTCATCTTCAAAAAACTGAGGAAATTCACTTTGAGACCATCCTTCCGGACTTTTGCCTATATAAATAAAAGAACTAACACTAAAAGCTGTATCTTCATTGGCTTGAGGCTGTACATATTTTACCCTCCAGTAATAGACGATACTATCATTTTCTTTTAGATCCTGAAGTAGATTTATATTTTCCCATCTAGGTAAATTAAATGACTTAGTGGTTCTCGTTTGTTTGAATCCACTATTGAAATTTATTGTAGTATCAATCTCAAAATAAAAATCCCTTTGTGTAACACTGATAGTTGTGGACTGAGCAGTGAAGGAAACAGGCTGCTTATTTACGATGCTGAATTTAGATGGAGTTAAGCAAATTAATGACTCACCTGGCAAGTAAGTTATATATGAACAAGTGTTGTTTTGTTCGTTTTCTTCAGCTATTGCAAATTCGGGATCAATTTCTATATCGAATGTGTTTGCCCCTGCTGACCCTTGAATAGCTCCTTTTATTTTAAAATGTAATGTGTCAAGTGTTTTTACAGCAGGAAAAAACTGAAGAGGGTATTGAATGCTTTTAGTATTGTTTGAATAAGACCTTTTCACTGAAACTGCAAACCCTTTATAAGGGAATGCGCCCACATTTTTTACTGGTATTATCAATTCAAATGAGTCTAAAAGCGTTGTTAGTTTTTTATTTCCAAAAGATTTGATTATTGCCTTTTCACACAAAGGAAAATAATCTGGTTTTGCAGTGCGAAATAATTTTATTGCAGGATCACCTTGCAAAGTTGTAGTTTGTTGTAATGCAACACTATAAACATCCTTACTTAGGTTTACGTCAAAGTATCTTTTTTGAGCAAGGAGTGACTGTTCCCCAACTGACTTACTGAAATTTAAACTATCCCGGAAAAAAGTGATATAGGTGTTGTCAATACTTCTCCTGAGTAGGGAAACATAACCAGTACTGGAATTGGATAATGCTAAAATGGCACCTCTGTTTTTTGTAAGGATCCAGTTTTGTATCAGATTTGATTCATCATAGTCCGAATCATAAAAGGTATTCCCAACAACACATCCGTTAAGGTAAAGCATAGGATATTTTCCTTTATTATCATAGTTAAAAAAGTTTCTACCCTCAGAAACCATTCCAATAGTTACATCAATGATACTTCTTCCTGAATGTCCCAGGAAAGTAATAAGTGAAACACCCTTATTAACTTCACTACTTACGTCAATGAGTTTAGATGCACCACTTATAAACCTTCCATAGTTTATAACATTAGCACCGAAATAAGGATAACGAATAATGCTTGCGCTAGCATCTAAATAGGCCTTGAACAAAGAGGATTGTTGCCTGTTGTATTCTACAGATTTATTGTCCTGGTAACCTCCACTCAAATGTAAAACGTTTCTTTTCCAGGGTGCATCAAAAGGAACAGCTTCATGCTCTTTAGTTTTACTTAAATAATCAAGTATATGTGTGTTCGTTTTTGCAGAAAGTCTTCCCGTTGAAACGGAAGGATACAAATAAGGAAAGTTTTGATAAGTATTGGTTTTGTCGCTCCCATCAAGGCCAATAGAATAAACAAAGTCCCCACCTGGAACACCAGCAGGAACCACCAGGTCGTAAAAAGGAGCTCGTATGCTAGGGTCTCTTCTGCAATCTCTGAAATAATCAATTTGTATACCCAGTCCAATAATAAATAAATGTTGAGGAGCTTGTGAGTTTTTACTTTTAAGATAATTGAGGAACTTTCTAATTGCCAAAGGGCTTTTTTCGCCAAAACTGAATTGATCTGTTAGCTGGTTTATTTCTGCAACAAGTGTATCGTAACTTCCTCCGGAAATTGAACTTCTATAGCTGGCATATTCACGGCTTCCGGACAAAAGTTTATTATGAGTAATGACCAAAAATTGAGAATTACTTGTAGGAAAGTCCTTAAAAACAACTGGCAAAATGTTTGTAACTGAATCGATAATAGATGTATAAAAGATTTTACTGTTTGCAGGAATTGTTGGAAGTAATCTTTCTGAAGCTATTAAACTATCTTTTAAAAGTACAGCATCATTTCTATCTGTAACTAAAACATATTTCCCACCCGAAGAAGAATTAACAAAAGATGTAGACTTTTCAATGGTGAATTCTTTCTTTTTTTGATTTGCTAAATCATTCTTACCATGATAATTGATTCGTGTGTATCCAACGCAGAAAAATCCTTTGCCCTGATGGTCAATTAAAACCTGTAATTTTCCATCTTTTATGTAAGGACTTAGATCTAATGGCAATTCAACCTGCTTTTTAATTGCAGGAAAACTTTCTGCATTGGTTGTATCGGTAAATTCTGCAATTAAGATTTGATTACCACTAGCGTCTTTTAGAAAGATTTTAGGATTAAAAATTTTGTACTCATTACTAGTCATGAACACTTCAAGAGTCGAGGTATTTCCAGGTATATAGTTTGACAAGTTGAACGTTTCCGTCCGTTGATCATTATATAGTTCACTACACCAACATTCTCCTGGCTGAAATACAACTGTCAGAGGATCATTTCCTTCCCATCCTCCTTGCCAATAATCATCGAAGTGATTGATAATTTGCTCATAACCAAGATAATTAACTTCGGCTTCTGCATAATTCTGATTTATCTCCTCCATACGATTCCAAGGACCCGTATTTGAAGCTGTTAAAAAATATACGCAGGTATCGGAAAATAAATTTGTGTATTGATTATAAAGTTCTGTTGGAGGATTATAAAGTTGGGCATCCTGCTCTCCATTGTTGCGAATACCATAAAACATTAAAAAATCTCCACCAGAGAAGTTATCACTGGAAGTTTGAATAAATAAATTCTGTTGCTTCCCCCTATGCCAGAGTTGTAATTTTTTTGTCTGGAAGAAATCCTGGCTGAGGTTATGAGCCTTCAATAAATCGTATGATATTTTGTACAAACCCTTTTCGGTAATCTGTATTTTTACATATTGCTGATCAGGATTTATCCACTTTTGTCCAAAGTCCTGACCTACTAATCCCTGATAAAGGAATAAAAGAGTAAAAATTAAAATGGACTTGTAAAAATTAACCATAGGCTATTGAATACCAACCTTTAAAGAAAATATATTAGAATAAAGTGCATCAGATTTTGCTCCCGTAGACCTTGCGTCACCTACATTTGCTAAAGCATAATCTAACTGTATTTTTTTGATTCTGATTCCGATTCCGAAGTTAACTTGTGCTTTTGTCTGAACTTCTTTGTTGAAGTCGGGCACCTTTTGAATATTCCCAATTCCAGCCCTGATGTAAACTATTTTCACATAGTTTACTTCCAATCCAAATTTTGGGTCTATTGAAACAGCGTTAGAACTTATTACAGTGTTTCGTTTCCCGTCAAAAGTAAAATCCGCATCTATTCCTGCATTTACACCAATTCTACTCATTAGGGTAAAATATCGGGATGCCCCAAGAATTGCCTTCGGCAAAGTTACTTCCACACTATTTTCTGGTATTCTGTTTCCAGTAAGGGCAAACACATCTTTAAATTCATCGGTATTGAAGGACCATGCATTGTATGTTCCAGTTATATCTCTAGCCATCAAACCAAATCGCCATTTCCTATAGTAGTACTGCGCTCCGGCATCAAGTCCAAATCCCCAGGCATTTGCAAACTGACCAACTTGTCTCCTTATAATTTTGAAATTTCCTCCCAGGTTGAGGTTTTGTAATAAGATATTCTTTTTCGCATAAGAAATTATTCCTGCATAATCAGCTACAGAAAAGCTTTTAAGATTATTATAATTTATAGTTCCATTAGCATCATACAAATAACGGGTATCAGGTATATTATCAACTCCAAACCTAATAATTGACACTGCAAGAGTGCTTGAAGTATCAAGTTTAACTGCAACTGCACCATAATCATATTTTGCAATACCTGCGAAATATTCGGAGTGCATAAGAGAACCTTCATATTTACTTTTAAGCCTGTTAAGTCCAGCAGGGTTCCAATACCCTGAAGTTACATCGTCAACAAAAGAGACAGACGTACCGGACATACCTAATGCAGCAGCACCCGCTCCTATATTTAAAAACTCATTACTGTATTTAGGAGCAGTAGTTTGGGCTAAAACATTTAAAGACAAAATGCAAAAAAATAAATAGATTGAATGTTTCACGTTCGTTTTTAAGATATATTTGTAATAGAACGAATAAAAAGGCCTGCTTATTATAAGGTTAGGTTACAAAAGTAATCAGAAATAAATCTCCTCTTTCTGATTAAATAAAAATAATTATCTGGTTTAATTAGAAATTATTTTTAATTTTGCGGATTCTAAAAGAATAAAGAGTAAAAATAAGAGAAATATGTATTTGACTTCCGAAATTAAACAAGAACTGTTTAAAAAACACGGTATTAAAAAAGCTTCAACTGATACAGGCTCTCCAGAGTCTCAGGTGGCACTTTTTACCTTCAGAATCAATAGTATCAATGAGCATTTAAAGCTATTCCCTAAAGATCACCACTCACGTCAAGGTCTTTTGAAGCTTGTAGGTAAAAGAAAAAGACTTCTTACTTATCTTCAGAATAACGCTATCGAAAGATATCGTCATCTTATAGCTGACTTATCGATCAGAAAGTAATCTGCTTTCAGGATTTTCACTTAAACAGGGGGATTGTCTACAATTCTCCCTGTTTTTGTTTCGTTTACAACCAACTCATCACAATTAATTGATGTATAATTTAGTAACCAAATCATTTTCCCTTCCAGATGGCAGGCAAGTGACTATTGAAACCGGCAAACTTGCGAAACAAGCTGATGGTGCGGTTGTAGTAAAACTTGGCGATGCCATGCTACTAGCTACCGTTGTTTCTGCAAAAGAAGCAAAAGAAGGTATCGATTTTTTACCTTTATCGGTTGACTATCAGGAGAAATTTGCATCAGCAGGTCGTATCCCTGGTGGATTTTTAAGAAGGGAAGCAAGGCTTTCTGACTATGAAATTTTAATTAGCCGTTTAGTTGACAGAGCTCTGCGTCCTTTATTTCCTGAAGATTACCACGCTGACACTCAAGTAATTATCACGCTGATATCAGCTGACAAAGATGTTCAGCCAGATTGTTTGGCTGGATTAGCTGCATCTGCTGCCATTTGTATTTCAAATATTCCTTTCAAAGGGCCTATATCTGAAGTAAGAGTTGCTCGTGTTGATGGTAAATTGGTTATTAACCCTTCTCCATCTGATATTGAAAAGGCTGATTTAGAATTAATGGTTGCTGCATCTGCTAATGACATTGTCATGGTAGAAGGAGAGGCAAATGAAATTTCTGAAGCAGAAATGCTTGAGGCAATGAAATTTGCACATGAAGCTATTAAAGTTCAGTGTCAGATCCAATCAGAACTTGTAGCCGCTGTTGGAAATATCACAAAACGTGAATACAACCACGAAACAAATGATGAAGCTTTAAAGCAAAAAATATACGATTTACTTTATCCGAAAGCATATGAAGTTGCAAAGCAATGCATTTCGAATAAAAACCTTCGCGGTGAGGCTTTCAATAAAATTGTAAAAGATTATATCGCCGCATTACCTGCTGACACAACAGAAAGTAAGGACCTGATTAAAAAATACTACCATGATGTTTTATATCATGCTGCGCGTAACCTTACATTAAATGAAAGGGTTCGTTTAGATGGCAGAAAAACGGATCAGATCAGAGGTATTTGGTCTGAAGTGGGTTATTTGCCAGGCGCACATGGTTCTGCTTTGTTCACACGTGGTGAGACTCAATCTTTGACTACTGTGACTTTAGGTACAAAACTTGACGAGCAGATCATTGATTCTGCCATGATCAACGGTACTAATAAATTCATGCTCCATTATAATTTCCCTGCATTCTCAACTGGCGAAGTAAAACCAAACAGAGGTCCGGGAAGAAGAGAAGTTGGGCATGGTAATTTAGCTTTAAGAGCGTTGAAAAAAGTGCTTCCACCTGATAATGAAAATCCTTATACTATTCGTGTAGTATCTGATATTTTAGAATCAAACGGATCATCTTCAATGGCAACTGTTTGTGCAGGAACTCTAGCATTAATGGATGCCGGAATTAAAATCAAAGCTCCTGTTTCTGGAATTGCAATGGGCTTAATTTCAGATGAGAAAACAGGTAAATATGCAGTTCTTTCTGATATCCTTGGTGATGAAGATCATTTAGGAGATATGGACTTTAAAGTAACTGGTACAGAATTTGGTATCACTGCTTGCCAAATGGATTTGAAAGTTCACGGACTTTCTTATTCAATTGTAGAGGAAGCGTTGGCACAAGCTAAAAATGGCAGATTGCACATTTTGGGCGAAATGAAAAAAACCATTGCTGAAGTTGCAAGTGACTTAAAACCACATGCTCCAAGGTCTAAAACTCTGGTTGTAGAGAAAGAATTCATTGGTGCGATAATCGGTCCGGGAGGAAAAATTATTCAAGAGATACAAAGGACCACTGGTGCTACTGTAGTTATTGAAGAGGTTAATAACCAAGGTGTTGTAAGTATTTTCGCCATTGATAAAACTTCTCTTGATGCAGCTGTAAGAAGGATAAAAGATATAGTAGCAATACCGGAAATTGGTGAAGTGTATGAGGGTAAGGTAAAATCAATTATGCCTTTTGGTGCATTTATTGAATTTATGCCAGGTAAAGATGGTTTACTTCATATATCTGAAATCAAATGGGAACGTCTTGAAACAATGGACGGGGTATTCCAGGATGGTGAAACTGTAAAAGTTAAACTTCTTGAAGTAGATAAAAAGACAGGTAAATTCAAGCTTTCGCGCAAAGTCCTTTTGCCAAAACCTGAAACTGCTGTTCAGAATTAATTAATACATTATTAAAAAACAAATCATATAACATGAGACAGTTAAAGATCAGCAAACAGATTACCAACAGGGAAAGCCAGTCGCTGGATAAGTACTTGCAGGAAATCGGTAAAGTAGATCTTTTAACTCCGGATGAAGA
>JACMRH010000422.1 GCA_014376535.1 Cytophagales bacterium
ACGATACTGATCAGCCTTGACATGTCCAGTATCTTATGCAGTCCTTGTTCATTTTCTCCTCTGGCCATTTTTGATTTTTAATAATTAAATGGATATTTTTTTTATTCTCTTTTTTTTCTTTTTAAATTCAGATGGAATATATCCTGGGGATGGAACTGTTAAGGGTAAACCGGGGTGAAAATTGTTTTGACGGCAAGTTGATACACTTTCTTTGGGTTTGATGGAGGGGTGATTAATTTGAGTAGTTTCTTTTATCTTTTCTGCTACGGAAATCGCTGGTTGCTCGCTTAAGATCTGAGTGCATTTTTCTATTACCGCTTTGGCGCTGTAGGCTTTTCCAAGATCACTTCCATTAAACACGCATTTGGTTTTGTGGTCCACATAAGTAATTCCGAAAACGATACCATCTTTCCCCTCCCTTAATACAACATTTATATGTTCTTTCTCCAATGCCTTGACGAAGGATGGTAAATCAACTGGCGCCTTATTCAATATCCAATCTATGGATACTTTCAGGCGCTTACTGTGCGGTTCTTTCAAAGCCTGGTTTTCAATAAATTTATTTTCGAGGTTTGCAAGTGTGGGCTTCATATAAAACGCACTGGCTTTAATTGGTGTGCCGACCTTTTTCCCAGCATCATCAATCGCATGATACGTTAATCCCTTATGCTGAAACATTCTGGATTCTTCACTACCTCTTTCGGCATTTACATTGTATAGCCTTAGCACCGCATTCAGCTCGGGCAAAGAAGTATATTTATACTGATCAATTACGGCAACCAGAACATTTGAAATAGATCGCTTTAATTCTGCCTTGCCGTAATTAATTTTTTGTGCATTTACCGGGGTAATTTTCTTCGACTCTATTTGCGGTTTGTTACCGGCTATAACCAACCCAAAATTTATTTCAATTTCTTTACGTGCTTGTTCTGACTGCAAACGGCCAAGATTGTGCAGCGATTTCCGGGTTCCATCTTTTTTTATATTGGTACTAACGATGTGCAGGTGGGGATGCCCCGCATCCTTGTGGCGGTAGACTAAATAAGGCTGATCGCTAAAGCCAATTTTCTCCATATAAACTTGAGCAATCTCCGTCATTTTTTCATTCGAAATCTTTTCTGAAACATCAAAATTTAAAGACACATGGAGCGTATTGGTGGCTGTTCTTTCATTGAGTGAAATATGTCTTTGAAACTGATTTAATTTGTCATTAAAGTTCAGGTATTCCATATCCTTTATAAAGCCTGAGGCAAGCAGTATTTCTGCCATACCTGTCTGTACTTTTTGTTCATTATAATTGAGTGC
This sequence comes from Cytophagales bacterium, assembly GCA_014376535.1. GTDB lineage: Bacteria > Bacteroidota > Bacteroidia > Cytophagales > UBA9547 > UBA9547. The sequence goes on from JACMRH010000422.1 coordinate 1,306, forward strand.
TTTGGAAATACTTTTTCCGGTATTTATTTTTGCGACCATTGATCTGAAATTAAAGCGATTTTAAAATTGATTTCAGCTATTTTTTTGAACAAGTTTTGCTTGCTACTTTCGTTAAGAATTGCCCAAGTTTTTATTTCATCTATTTCGCTCGAAACATGTAATTTTTTTACTGCCTGGTTAAAGTTATTTCCAATCATATTGAGCTCTCTGCGCAGCAGGATCATCTCTGCCACAAATGTATCATAAGACCCGTTTCGGGTATAAACGGTAATAGGTTTTTCCAGTAAAATACTTCTGATGTA
>JACMRH010000423.1 GCA_014376535.1 Cytophagales bacterium
AGTACTGTTGAATTTACAGGAACAACAGCACAAACTATTGCTAAAGCTGGGGGGACAGAAACATTCTATAATTTGAAAATTAATAAAGCTTCTAATACTGTTACAGTTGGACCAACAACTAATATTAATATTATTGGAAATGGTTCTTTGAATATTGCATCCGGAACATTTGATGCAGCAGGCAGAAATATTACTTTAAAATCTGCTGCGCCTATAGCCAACATGGACCAGACTGCAAGGTTAAGTGAAGTACTTGGAACATTTAATAATGCCACTAACGTGACGGTTGAAAGGTATTTGCCAGTTCACTCTTCATATATGACCTCGGGCGCAACTCCAGTTTCTGTAACTTACAGAGCTACGATGCTAGCACCTGCAGTTTCCGGTGTAATTGCCGCTAACTGGGCAGATGACATAAAAATTATTGGTGGACCAGCAGGGTCAGGATTTGCTGCCCCTAACATTACAAGCTATTCCAGTATAAGTAATTACAGTGAACTGTCAGGTGGCTCATCAATTAATGGAGGTTGGAGATATGTGTTGCAAAGTTCTACGCCTTTATATTCAGGGAATGGTTACAGGGTATCTGCAGGATTTAGAGGTTTAAATGAAACTCTTAGTGTAACTGGTACACCAGTAATTGGGAGCTTTTCAAAACCAATAACATATACTGCAAATGGAACGCAAGGCTGGAATCTGATTGGTAATCCTTACCCTTGTGAATTAAATTATCAAACATTTTACAATTACCCAGCCAACAAGGCAGCAATAGAAGCAGCAGTGTATATTCTTGATCCTTTAAATAACAGTACTACTGCCCAGAACAATTCTTATTACTATTATATCCCTACTGCTGGACCGAATGGTCTTGCTGTAGAATCAAGGGGAACAGCAAGGCCTGCTACTTCACTTAAATATATTGCATCATCTCAAGCATTCTTTGTAAAAGCTAGAAATACGAACCCTACTTATAATTTGACTTTTAATGAAAACATGAAGGCCAATGGAGCAGTTTATGGAAACTTCAGGACTGAAAACCCAGACCTTGTAAGAATAGATGTATCAGATGGTTCTCTTATAGACCAGGCAGTTGTATATTTCTCAGCAGGTGCTACAGATACTTTTGATCCGGATTTCGACGCTTTGAAAATCGATAATGCAAACCTGAATATTTCATCACATGCGATTGGTGGCAATACAGAGATGGCTATAAATGGAATTAGTGAAGTTAACGATGTCTTTATTCCTTTAAAAATAACCTCAAAATCTTCTAAAATACATAGTTTGAAAGTTGTAGAATTTGAAACTAACAAAGACAGAAAACTATATATTTACGATAAGCTGAAAAATAATTATTACGAACTTTCAAGTAATTTCAATTTTAATTTTGAAAACTCAGGAAGCGAAAATTTAAACAGGTTTTTCATAACCAATACAGCGAAAAATGTTGTTACTTCACTTGAAGAGGAATCTGCTTGGGGAAGGAAAATGTCTCTATCTCCTAACCCTTACAATGGAGGAACATTAAATGTGATAATTAAATCATACCAATCAGATAATGCTTCAATAGAAATAACAGATATTAAAGGTAAAACGTTAAAAACTGAATTGAGAACAGGAAGCATCCAGGGTAACAAGTCAATTTACGATATTGAAAATATTGTAGGTGATCTTGCTGCAGGTACTTATATTGTGAAATACAAAACTCAAACAGAATTTTACCAGCAAAAATTAGTCATTGTCAAATAAGAAATAATGTTTTTGTTTACTCCACTTAAAAAAGAAATAATACTTTCTACCTGCTTTTTCCTTCTGAGTTTTGGAATAGGTATGGCCCAGGGACCGACCAACTGCGGTTGTGATGACCAGTTTGATCCGGAAACTCAGTCTGCTGAGCTCACTTTGTGTTTAATGAATTGTGACGATGCTGATGTTCCGGTAAATGGAAATCTATGGTTGCTTCTTTTAGCTGGGGGAGGACTCTTAATCTATAAACGCAAAACTATTTTTAGTATCAGAACAACCTGACATAATTAAAGTTATCTCTTCAATAACATATTTAAAAAAAATTTCCCAATCTTGG
>JACMRH010000424.1 GCA_014376535.1 Cytophagales bacterium
ATAATACACCGTATTTACAATAGTTTCGGAGAAGCAAAATATGCAGCCTGCTTAGATCATTGCCAGGAGCATGCCCATTCAGATCATCATTTACATTTCAACTGTCTCAAGTGCAAAGGGACCTTTTGTATAAATCAGATAGAAATACCTGCTTTTAAACTACCTGAAGGATTGATGGCTCTTCATTATAATTTTTCAGTTGAAGGAATTTGTGAGAAGTGCAATAAGAATTAATTCTATGCCATCCTTTCTCAACAATCGATTAGTATTTCAGGATTTTTTAATATAGTTATTTCACTTACTAAAAGTGCTTATTGAGAATGTGAACATATAAGCTGCTTAGTTCAAGTTCAGCCCGAATGCCAGGCCTAGCCAAGGCATATTATGGTAGATCCAGTATTTTCTATTCTTATCAGTTAGATAGTCCCAACCGAATCCTATTCCTATTGTAAAATTATCAATTGCCAGTATTCCTGCTAAGCCTTTTGACCAAACTATCCCATCATATTCCAGTGCAATATGATTTTCTGTGACCCATGGATTTATAGCTGTGCTGCCCAATCCGGTAAAAGCTCCCATCGAAAAACCATAGTGGGTTTTTTGTCTAATGTATTTTCGCAGAATATTTTTTTTATATTTTAACTTGTAAATATCAGTTCTGTAACCAAAATAAAAAGCTCCATTTATATTTGTGTTAAGCTGACTAGGAAGGCTTGATGTTGAAAACCTGTATTTCACAGGTAAGGTAAGAAAGTCAATGTCAAAGCTTGTCTGCCTGAAATACTGGCTCATTAAATCGGTTGTAATGGTTTCAATTGGAAACTTTTTTACAGATGCTGAAAGTGAATCAAGTTGAAACTGGTTATCTTTTTTTCTTAAAGGGTAAATTGCAATAGTATCCTCCCTGTTTTCAACATACACTTTCGCTACTTTATCATGGAATTTATTTGTTGTATAAGTCCCATTTGCAAATTGATATTTTGTAGCTTTTTTTACAACATCACAACTGCTAAAAATGAACAGTAAGATAAATTGAAGCAAAAAGACTAGTTCACCAGACTTGCGCAGCTGGCAAGACAAGACTTTAACAGTGTTAGAGTTTTTGATATTGCATAAATAGTAAAAATACATATTCACTTTAAGCATTTGTCTTAATGGGTATTAAGCAATTCATGTAGACCTCATAAAACTTAAACCCTACTTTGCTATAACTATAATTATCCTCGGCTATAGCACGTATTTTATATTTATCATACTTTTTGTAGCCCTCCAGCATAAGGTAAAAATTATCAGCCATTTTTTGGATGTCTTTGGGAGGGGAAAGAATACCTGTTTCTTCACTTACCATTTCTGGTATACCGCCAACAGTAGTAGCCAATATTGGTTTTCCACATGCCATAGCTTCAGCAATTACACATGGCTGGTTTTCATAGTTACTGAATATTACCAGGAAATCACTATTGGAAAGTTCTTCATACAATTCACTTCCATATTTAGGGCCTAAAAAAAATATGGATTTGTCTAATAAATCATTTTGCCTGGCCAACTGTTTGAAGTATTCGTCGCCATCTCCATGTCCAACAAAATTTAATTTAAAGTCATTCCTTTTCTGAGATACAAGTTTTATTACCTCAATAAGCCCGGTAATGTTTTTGCTGTGGTTATCAAAATTTGAAATATGGATAGCGGTAATTTTTTCATTTTTAACAACATTTTCTTTTATTCTGAATAAATGTGTGTCAGCAACGTTAGAAATCTGGGTGTACCGGCCATGTATGTGATTCTCTTTCATCACATTAATAAGGTTTTGGGTTACAGGCATAATCCACTCTGCTTTGGATATAAACAAAGGATATAAAATCTTTTTCAAGCCTGTATAATTTCCATCTGCCGGATGGTATCCACCCCAATGCTCGGTGTAAACGAACTTTATGCCAAATATCTTTTTCAAAAACCACGCAAAAATCACCGTTCTTTTCATCACACTTACATGACAAAGATCCGGCTGCCTTTCTTTGCAAATGTCTTTATAACCTTTGTACATGCACAAAAAATAGAGGAATAGTTTGAATGGGACATCAAACAGTTTTATTCCTGTAAATTCCTTTTTATAATAATAAATTACTTCTCTGACCTTGTCTGAAAGTTGTTTTTCCTCTTTATAATAAAAATTGCTTTTTAAAGTTGAGTCAGATGCAGCGTATAGTATTACAATATCCGCGTATTCTGAAGCAGCAATAGCATGCCTTTGGGTAAATATGCCATTCAATGGTGACTCTTTTTCAGGATACCATCTTGGTAAAAACAATATATAAGGCCTGGTATTCAGTTACGAGCTGTGTTTATAGTTGCGTGTAATGAGTTGTGAGTTGTGCGTAAAGCAAGAAATAAGTTAGGTTATTGTTTTAAAGTCATGATACTCAGTATTTCAGTCTTTCTATTTTCAATGGTCCTTAGAAATTCTTAAATACTTTTCTTAAGCCTGGAATTACATTAAGATGATAGCAACATGAACTAACCAAAACCTAATTGCCATTATCCAATACCCAAAAGCTGCTCTAACACTTATCAGAATGCTTTTTCACCCAAAATCCCAATGCCGTAGATGTTTTTATGAGTTTGCCTGATGTTGGTGAATTTGTTTTTTGAAAACCATTTTTCAGCTTCCTCAAAAGTATGGTAGTATTTGTATGTTGGGGTCAAAGTATCGTACCAGTCTGTCCTGATCACGTCAGTATCTTCATGTCTTCCCTTCGATTTGTTAAACCTGATTTTGAGTCGTACCAAAAATTCAATAATGTTTTCCTGAATGGAGTCTGGTAGCTTATTCACAACAAAGCGCAACCCATCAGTAACATATAGAAAAGTATTAAATTTTAAAGTATCACCTCTTTTATAAAGCCACACATAATATTTGCCACCCGTTTTTACTTTTGAAGCTACCTGATTAAATGCATTTTCAGTATTTGGGGTATGGTGCAGAACTCCATTAGAATAGACAATATCAAAAGTTTCATTTTTGAAGGGCAGAAAGTGTAAATCGGCCTGAATGTAGCATACATTTTTATGGCTCATTCTTTCCTGTGCATTCCAAACGCTGGTAGAATAGTCAATTGCGTAAACTTTGGCCCCTTTTTCGCCCAATGCTTTACAAAGTATACCGTTCCCACACCCAACATCAAGGATTAACTTTCCTTCCTGATCACTCTCAGAAGTATCTGTGTCGGTGTAATGAATTTGAAGTCTTTCATCTAACGGGATTCCCCATATTTTTTGGGCATTGTCTTTATGTGCAATTTCCCATTCTTTAGAAAAGCTAAATACTTTTTTTTCCTGAGATAACTGTTTTAAAACGAAAGCCTCGTCCCTGATATGGGCCAATATGCCTACTTTGTGCTTTATAAAAAATTGTTCAGGAATTCGGTTTTTAATAAAGATCGGAACTCCACTTATGATAGGATAAATTATTTGAGTGGTAGGATTAATAAATATTCCATCTAGAATATTATCATTTTCAGCCTGAAAAATATGAAGCTCAAGGACTTCATGTGAATAGGGATCAACTAAAAGATGACTGTGATCTTGAAACATAAACAATAATAAATATAAAAATCAATTCTGAATAATCAGCTTTTGACCGATTTTCAAGCCCCCATCACCCAAATTATTCAGTTTTTTTAATTGCGCAACCGTTACATTATTGAATTTCTTTGAAATGGACCATAAAGTATCTCCTTGCCTTACCTCATAGAACTTTTTTTTTGGAACGGGATAACGGGTTGTTTCGTGGGCCTTGATTTTTGGTGTTTGTTTCCAAATTACTAATCGCTGGCCGGCTTTTAATTTGTGGCCTTTTAAATGGTTCCAACTTTTAATTTGAGAAACTGATACTCTGTACGTTGCAGCAACCATATTCAATGTTTGCCCACGGGATACTTTATGGTAAGTTCTTTTCCCAATAACGGTATTGATAACCGGTGTTGTGAGCCTTTTATTTAATTCGACAATTTCGCTAACACTTTCAGAAATAGAGTCCAGTAACCAATGACGATTTTGCCTGAAAAAGTCGCTTTTATCAATTGGGTATCTTAAAACATATTTTGATTCCGAATTGGGAATATAATTCCTCTTGATCTCTGGGTTTAAAGAAAAAATGTCTTCCGAACAAATACCCATGTGCTTACAAAGAATATCAATATTTACATATTGGCTAACGGATACTGTGTCGTAGGCCATAGGATATTCATAGTATTCAGGATATAAGTTATGCTCTTTGTGAAAGTTCATTAAATACGTAACAGCAATAAATTGAGGAACATAACTTCTTGTTTCAGCAGGCAAGTAATTATATAGCTTCCAGAAATCTTTTTTGCCGTATTTTTTCACTACCCTGCCCACTACTCCAGGCCCACAGTTGTAAGCAGCTAATGCAAGTTGCCAATCGCCAAATGAGTTGTATAAAGACTTAAGATATTTGCAGGCAGCTTCTGTGGATTTCTCCACATTCATTCTTTCATCAAAATGTGAATCTATCCTTAAACCCATCCATTTGCCTGTAGAAGGAATGAACTGCCATAAGCCTAATGCCCCTGACCTGGATAAAGCCTTGGGATTTAAACCTGATTCTACAATAGTTAGATATTTCAGTTCATCCGGCATTTTATTTAATGCCAGGTATTTTTCAAAAGTAGGGATGTATAATGATTGCCTTTGAAGTATCATTCTGGCATATTCCCTGTTCCTGACTGTTAAATAATCTATAAAGGAAAATACGTGGGTATTAAAAGTTAGCTGAATGTCACCTGAAATAGAATTTAACCTGTTTCGAACTTCTGTAGCGGTAAAATCAGGGACGTAATCGAAATTGGCTAAGGCAATTGAATCGGTAGAAATGTATAAACTGTCTTCCGGTTCCAGGTTTAAAAGTGGACCAAGACCGTATTGTGCATAGGTTTCAGAAGCCTGGAAAGAGACTAAAAAAGAAATCAGTATGTATTTCCAGTTTCTCATATTAAATAAACCTATCCTTTTGGGAATCAGTTCAGATTTAGGATATAATCAGAAAAGGCCAAAAGTTTGTTTTCTGAAAAAGAAGCGCTTATTATTTGTAATCCTATTGGCATGCCATTACTGTCTTCTCCATTCGGAATTGAAATAGCTGGTATTCCGGCAATATTGGCTTGAACAGTAAAAACATCGGCAAGGTACATGGCCAAAGGATCTTCAGAAAACTGATTGATTTTAAATGCGGTTGTCGGTGCACTTGGCATGATGATAAAATCATATTCAGACAGTAATTCATCTGTCTTTTCTTTAATCAACCTTCTTACTTTCTGTGCTTTGGTATAATACGCATCATAGTAACTTGCACTCAATACAAAAGTGCCCAGCATGATCCTTTTCTTAACCTCATCACCAAAGCCTTCTGAACGTGACTTTTTGTACATTCCTAAAAGGTCTGTTTGTTCTTTGGTTCTGTGACCATAACGAACACCGTCAAAGCGTGAAAGATTAGAACTTGCTTCGGCAGTAGTAAGGATATAATAAACAGGCAAAATATAATCTAAAAATGGAATTTCTACTTCCTGAAGATCATGCCCTTGCGCTTTCAATTTTGCTATAGAACCAAGTGTTTTCTCTTTTACAGAGGAACTTACACCGTTGCCTATACCTTCTTTGAGATAACCTATTTTCAGTTTTTTAGCTATTGAATAACCTTTGCTGTAAGGTTCAACTTCCTTGAAAGAAACGGTGCTGTCGAAATCATCCGGACCAGCAATGATTTCCAATAAAAGAGCATTGTCTTCAATAGATCTAGTAAATATGCCAATGCAATCAAATGAAGATGCATAAGCAACTAATCCCCACCTTGAAATACGGGAATAAGTTGGTTTAAGTCCAATGACACCACAGAAAGAAGCAGGTTGGCGAACAGAACCACCAGTATCTGATCCAAGTGAAGCAAGGCAGAAATCTGCCTGAACTGCAACTGCTGAACCTCCGGATGAACCACCTGGAACACAGGTATTGTCAGCATCGTTTAAAACCGGGCCAAAAGAAGAATTTTCATTTGAAGAACCCATTGCAAATTCATCACAGTTTTGTCTTCCTATAATAATGGCATCTTCCTTCAAAAGTCTTTCAACAACCGTTGCATTGAATTGTGCCTGAAAGCCGTTCAGAATTTGACTTGCAGCTTGCAAACCATGGCCTTTATGACTGATTACATCTTTGATACCGATTACCATACCGGCAAGCCTTCCAGCAGTACCGTTTTTCAATTTTTCATCTACAACTTTAGCGGCATTTAAAGCTTCAGTTGAATAAACTTCCAGAAAAACATTCAGGTGCTTTTTAGCATTGATGTTATCTAGATAATAACTGACCAGTTTTTCACAGGACAGGTTCCCGGAAAGTAATTCTTTACGGACTTCGGTAAGAGTATTAAAACGTTTCAAGACAATAATTTTAGTTCTTGCTTTTAGGATCTTCCATCCCTTTTTCTATTTCTGATGTAATATCTTTTGAGGCATCTTTAAATTCTCTGATTCCTTTTCCTAAACCTTTTGCTAATTCCGGAATCTTTTTCGCACCAAATAAAAGTATGACAATAAGAAGTATAAGGATAATCTCAGGCATACCCAGGCCCCCAAGAAATAATAAGATGTTAGTTAACAACATTTTGCGATGATTTTGGCTGCAAAGATAGGAAATTTAGTTGGCAATAGTGCCGGAATGAACGCGAATAGCTCTATTGATTACGGTATCTGTTTATAATAGTTAGTTAGGTTTTTACTTTCGGGCGAATTTTGTTTTATTGTACAATCTTTTAATATATATGAAAATAAAATTGTTTTTTGCCTTTTTGCTGCATCTGATTTTTATAGCCAAAGGCCAATTTTATTATCCCTTAAAGCAAGATGCTTCAGATTTTGCAAAGAGAACTTTGCTGGTACAAATCCAGGAAGAAGAACCCTTAATTATAAAAAAGCTTGAAAAACTATATACTGATAAAGCTGATCTGGAAAAAAAGCGAAATGATTACAGAGAACTTATAGCAAAGCATAATGAATGGATAAGGATAGCAATAAGTAAATATTATAAAATCAACAGTAAAATTGAATTTAAATCAAAATCAGATATTGAAGACATTTTAAAGGATGTGAAAATTCTCAGGAAATACGCAGTGCTAAATACAGGATGGAAAAACGAATATCATTATAAGGGCACTGAAAGAAGTCCTATTGAAGTCTACGGCCTTGTAGCCTATGTTGCAGAAGCTAGTGACAGACATCTAGTAGATTTAAGACGCGACAAGGATCATAAGACTGATTATATTTTTAAAATAATGTTTCCAACGGATGATATTGTTCTTTCTGATTTTGTATTTGCTATTCAACAATTCAATTTTCATATAAACCTTGCCGGGTCAATAGGCCCTACACTTGAACGATACAGGACACTTTTATATTTGCCGAAGTTTAACAGGGCAGGTTTTGAAGTAATAAAGCAAAAAACACTTTTATTACCACAGAGCAGCATTCCAACAGAGCTTCAGGATACATTAAAATCGGCTTATGGATATCCTTTGCAATATGTATCAGGTAAATTTTATGAAGAAGCGATAGATCATCAGTTTGCGCGTCATACTTACATTACCATGGCCTGGAGCGATAAGCAAATGGCTTTTGCCTATTTTGTGGTGAATGCATCTGAAGGAATTATTCTCGCTGAACTTGGTAAAAAACCCCAGGAAGTTGTGTTTGACAATTATGCATTGGGGAAAAGCAAATCAGAAGAGGGATACGTTGATTATAAACAGAAAATGGGTTTTTCTTTTGTCAATTTAATTGAGATAAAGAAAATTTTGAATCTGCAGGCTAAATAAAAAGACCTGACTCGTATACGGCCAGGTCCATTTTTAGAAATTATTTTTGTATTACATTTTAAATAAAGGATAACCTTCCATCCATTTATTAACTTCTTTGCGAACTTCCCCGATAATGGTTTCATTATCATGGTTCATTAAAGTCTTGTCTATCAACTGTGTAATTTTCACCATGTCGTTTTCTTTGAAACCACGTGTTGTAATCGCTGCTGTTCCTACGCGCATACCAGATGTTACAAATGGAGATTTATCATCAAATGGAACAGCATTTTTATTGATTGTAATTTCGGCTTTACCTAAAGTTTCCTGAGCAAGTTTTCCTGTTAAGCTTTTTGAACGCAAATCAATCAGCATTAAATGGTTATCAGTTCCGCCAGAAATTACTTTGTAGCCCATGTCTACAAAGGTCTGGCACATAACTGCAGCGTTTTTCTTAACCTGTTTTACGTATTCTGTATATTCTGGTGTAAGAGCTTCGCTGAATGCAACAGCTTTAGCAGCAATCACATGCTCAAGCGGGCCGCCTTGTGTTCCAGGGAAAACGCCTGAATCTAATAAAGCAGACATCATTCTTAATTCTCCTTTTGGGGTCTTAAAACCAAACGGGTTTTCAAAATCATTGCCTAACATGATCAGTCCACCTCTCGGGCCACGCAGGGTTTTGTGTGTGGTGGTTGTTACAATGTGGCAATACTGCATTGGATTGTTCAATAGGCCTTTGGCAATAAGACCGGCAGGGTGAGAAATATCGGCCATCAACAATGCCCCGATTGAATCTGCTATTTCTCTCAGTTTTTTATAGTCCCAATCTCTTGAATAAGCAGATGCACCGCAGATAAGCAATTTTGGCCTTTCTTTTTGTGCAATATCATTTACTTTGTTCCAGTCAATAAGACCAGTTTCCGGTTCTACTCCATAAAAGGACGCTTGATATAATTTACCGGAAAAGTTTACCGGAGAACCATGGGTTAAATGTCCACCATGTGACAGGTCAAAACCTAATATTTTATCACCAGCATTAAGGCAGGCCAGCATTACTGCTGCATTAGCCTGTGCACCGGAGTGAGGTTGAACATTTGCCCATTCTGCACCAAAAAGTTCTTTTACACGATCGATAGCAATTTGTTCTACTTCATCTACAATCTCGCAGCCACCATAATAGCGTTTGCCTGGAAGTCCTTCAGCATATTTATTTGTAAGCACGCTGCCCATTGCTTCCATTACTTGTTCAGAAACAAAGTTTTCTGAGGCAATAAGTTCGATGCCATGCAATTGGCGTTTTTTTTCGGCTGAAATCAGGTCGAAAATTTGAGTGTCTCTGATTGATGTTGCTATCATGTGGGGATATTGATTATAATCCTGAAGAAAGAACTGCAATTTACGGCGAAAGGATTTATAATAAAAGAAATGGATAGGGTGAGGTTAGATTTGGATAAAAAATCTTTTATAAATTGAAAATCTTAATCATAGCTTAAGATTTCACTGCAAAAGTTCGTAATACCTTAAATTCTTCTTCAACCATTTCACCACACTACTTTTTGCTTGACCAAACAACCCTTCCGGCTTTCAGCCACCTTCCCTTCACAGGGAAGGAGTTTAAAAAGTCACGGCTGTGGAATAAATGGCTAAATTTATTCAGCATTTGCACGAAATCCTGCGAACAGGAGAGTTTAAAAAAAACTATTAATTCAGGCTATCTGGCAAGCAGTCTTTCTTTAGCCATCGCTTTTAAATAAATTCTTAACGCCATTTCTTCCAAGGCCGTAATTAAACCATTGTGCAAAATTTTTAATACTGCGAATTGTGTAGCGGGAGGGCCATCGAAGGCCAGTGAGAATCCTGCTTTTGCTGAAGGTGTGCAGGGTTTGCGTGAAAGGAAAAGCGGGATTTTTGGCGTTCGTGGCTTTTTTTGTTACTTTTTTAGGCATCAAAAAAAGTAAAGTATTTTGGCAATTAAGGCCTTGGGCAATGCGGTCTTTCTTTTCCTACCCGCC
>JACMRH010000425.1 GCA_014376535.1 Cytophagales bacterium
AACAGGTGATAAGTCTTTATAACCAGGAAAGGCCACATATGAGTATAGGTAATCTTAAACCAGGGCACTTCCATGAAAACAATCAAAAATCAGAAAGACTTTGGAAAAACTATTACCTGGAAAAGTGTAATGTTGTAAACCAATTAAAGGACTAAAGTAAAATTGTAAATTTTTAACAGGACTAATCAATAAACCTGTAAACTTATTTTAGGACGAGACAGTTGCCAATATTTTTTGAGTCCCTGAGGAGGGGAGTTTGCGGGAGTCGGCATTATTATTCTACCTTAAGATTCTTAATTCAGGCCCTCAATTTCCTCCCATCCATTATCTGTATTGAAGAACCATCTGCTAAAAATATGGAAGCGGGTTTAGAATCCATCGCATTGTAAAGCGATTCGCCATACAACGATTTGATATCGCAATCAATATTGTAATCCAGGATTTTATGGATGTTCCACCTTGGATGTTTTACTGCATATTCTGTGGTATAACCACGTTTGTTCTGCGCATAGCCCCAATAATGTTCCGTAATAAATTCTTCATTACTACCGGCTACTAATGAACTTCCAATTTTTTCCGCATTCGCTGAAAGTGAATTCCACTTATGTTGAAATAGCCATTCATATTTAACAAAAAGATTATTTTCTGTTTGCTGCCATAAATGTTTTGTTGGCAAAGTCACATAGTTTTCATCGTAAATAACATTAGCTAGAAGAGTAATGATTGGCCTCGGGACTATTTCCTTTATAAAAACCGCTCCCCTCCTCCACACTCCATCTTCCTTGTGCCTGACATAAAATCTTAGATTAATCTCTTCAAAAGTGCGATGAAAAGGAAATCCAAGACCTTTAATCCGGGTATCTTTAAAGAGAAAACCGATCAGGCTTGCAAAACAATCACCTTCAAAAAGATCCAATTCTGTATGTAAGGGCAAATAAGGTAAGAGAGCAGCCTTATCAATCTTATAATTTGCCATCAGGAGGTTTCTCCACTCAGCTGTTAAAAAAATTCCCATATTCTATCTGTTAGAGTTTAAAGAATAACATGTGAAAGCCATATTAGTTATCAAAAAATATACTTAAAGCTGCACATTCAACAATATGCAAAAAATGCAACTAATAATGTAATGGTTGGATTAGAAGTATTGAGTTACAATCACTTTGCGCCAACGATAGAAATGAAAATCCTTTTTGCTTTTTTATTATTGCAAATTTATAAAAATGACACAGCAAAAAGATTGTAATGAATAGCGTGCCCGGGCGCCCACATTTAGTTAATAGTTAAAAGTCAATAGTTAATAGTTGAAATCCATTCATTCAGCCTTTAACAAATTCAATTAATAGAAAAATGCTTTTCATACATCACTTTTTACTATAAATCTATGCTAATTATAAGCCCAACATTTTTGTAAATTGCGGATTCTATGCAATCCATCATTCGCCTTCTGCCCGATTCGCTTGCCAATCAGATTGCGGCCGGTGAGGTAGTTCAAAGACCTGCTTCTGTTGTAAAAGAACTGCTTGAAAATTCTGTTGATGCCGGAAGCAAAAACATCAGGCTTCTTATAAAAGATGCAGGCAGAACTCTTATCCAGGTCATTGACGATGGCAAAGGAATGTCTGAAATCGATGCCAGGATGTGTTTTGAGCGCCATGCTACTTCCAAACTTTATTCTACAGAAGATCTTTTCAATATCCGTACTATGGGATTCCGGGGAGAGGCAATGGCATCTATTGGAGCAGTTGCACAGGTAGAACTCAGTTCCAGAAGAGAAACCGATGAACTGGGCACTTGCCTCCATATTGAAGGATCTCAAATAACCAGTCAGGAATGTTTGCAGACTCCGGTTGGCACGAATACTCAGGTTAAAAACCTGTTTTTCAATGTTCCGGCAAGAAGGAATTTCCTAAAATCCGATGCGGTAGAGAACAAGCATATCATGGATGAGTTTATCCGGATTGCCTTGTCAAATCCGGAAATAGCCCTGTTCTATACTCAAAATAATACTGAAATTTTTCATTTGCCGGCAGCAAAGCTCAGCCAGCGAATAGTCGGAATCTATGGAAATCAATACAAAGAAAACCTGATTCCCTGCAATGAAGAAACACCATTCTTAAAAGTTTGGGGTTACATAGGAAAACCTGAATTTGCGCGCAAAACCCGGGGTGAACAGTTTTTTATGGTCAACAGAAGATTTATTAAAAACGCATATCTCCATTTTGCAGTGGCTGATGCTTTTAAAAACCTGATTGCTCCTGATTACCACCCTTTTTATGTGCTTTTTATCGAAATTGACCCTTCGAAGATTGACATAAACGTTCACCCTACAAAAACTGAAATAAAGTTTGAAGATGAGCGGACCGTACACGGAATTCTAAGTGCTTGTGTCCGTAAATCATTAGGTGCCAATAATATAACACCCAGTTTGGATTATGAGCCCAGGTCATTCTTTTCAGATTTTAATACCGATAAAAATTTTAACCTGGAATTAGAGAACAAAGGCTTTACACCTAAGTTTAAAATGCCTTCTGCCGGTAAAATAAACCAGGACTGGCAAAAGCTTTATGAAGGTATTGGCAAATTCAATCCTGAACCCGAACAAACTGAATTGCTTGTTTTACCAAGCAAAGGAAACGATAGTGCGGTTGAAATAGCCATTTCAAGTGTTAATAAATCCTTTTTGGTGCAATTACATTGTTCTTATATCTTGACTCCGGTCAAATCTGGATTGATGATGATCCACCAGGAACGTGCCCATGAAAGGATCTTATTTGAGAAGTTTATTCAACACCTGGACCAAAAACATGGTATATCCCAGCAATTATTATTCCCGATAAAAATAGACCTGCCACCAGCAGATCATTTTCTGATCATGGAAATGGAAAAAGAACTTGCTGCGTTAGGAATTTCTATTGCTGACCTTGGCGGAAATACAATTGCCTTAAACGGAGTTCCAGCAGATATAACTGCAGGAAATGAGAAACGCTTGCTTGAAGACCTATTAAATCAATTCAAACAAAATAAAAAGGAACTTAATCTATCGCTGCAAGATAATCTTGCCCGAAGTATGGCTAAAAGATGCTGCCTAAGAAAAAATTGTGCATTAGGACAAGAAGAATTACAAAGCATTATAGACCAGCTATTTGCCTGCACAAATCCCAACTACACCCCAGGAGGTGAAAAGATTGTAACACTAATGGGCAAGGAAAATATAGAAGACTTATTTTCCTGAAATCTTCCAAATTCATCATTCATCATTCATCATTCATAATTCAGATAAATGGTATTAATCGACACCCACGTTCACCTTTACGCAGACGAATTTCATGCTGACCTTGATTCAGTCATTTCTAAAGCAAAGGAAAATGGAGTTGTAAAAATGTTGATGCCAAATGTGGATATTCATTCAATAAATGTGATGAATGAAGTAGCCTTAACATATCCCGGAGTATGTTTCCCTATGATTGGCCTTCATCCATGTTATGTAAAAGAAGACTTCCAGACACAACTAGAAGATATTAAAGCAGAATTAGACTCAAATAAATACATTGGAGTAGGAGAAATCGGGCTTGATCTTTATTGGGACAAAACTTTTTATGAAGAGCAGAAAATAAGTTTCGAAACGCAATTAAAATGGGCCATTGAAAAGAATTTACCGGTATCCATACACAGCAGAAGTGCAACGAGAGAAGCTCTGGAAATAATTAAACACCTGTCAAATAAAAAATTAAAAGGTGTGTTTCATTGTTTTTCAGGAACATTAGAGGAAGCAAATGAAATTATGGATCAGGGTTTATATCTGGGAATAGGCGGTGTAGTCACCTTCAAAAATGGCGGGCTTGACAAAATACTGCCTGAAATACCTTTAAAAAATATTGTTTTGGAAACAGATGCACCCTATTTGGCCCCAATTCCATTTCGTGGTAAAAGAAATGAAAGCTCATATCTGACTTTTGTAGCTAAAAAAGTAGCTGAAATATACAATGTTCCGACAGAAGAAGTTAGTAAGATAACTTCACAAAATGCGAATTCACTTTTTACTCTTTCGTAATCCAATCACCAAAAAACGCATAGCTTTAATTATTAATTCTTAATTATTAATTACCTTCGTCTCCCCAAATACTTAGGTGATGGAACTGGTAGACATGTACGTTTGAGGGGCGTATGGCGCAAGCTATGGGAGTTCGAGTCTCCTCCTAAGTACAAATGGCGTTTTTGAGTGAATTAAGCAGGTTTATATGGGAGTTGCTTCGAAAATCCTATTTAAATTAAACCTTCGTCAGCAAAACTGAAATAACCCCGATCAGTTATAATCAAGTGGTCAGCTAAAGTAATCTCCAGCATTTTACCACTTTCTTTAAACCTTCTTGTCAATTCCTTATCAGAGTTACTTGGATTTAAGTTACCTGATGGATGATTGTGTGCGATCAGGACCGTTGTCGCCAGATTGTCAATTGCTGCTTTAAATGCCAGCCTGAGATCTGCAGTTGTCTCGCTAATTCCCCCCTGCCCTATTTTTACTTTTTTTAGTACATAATTAGCCCTGTTCATCAGAATCACCCAAAATTCTTCGTAAGGCAAAAAAGTCAAATCAGGCTTCAGAATTTCATAGGCATCTTTGGAACAAAGAATTCTTGGTTTTTCAATTGTTTCCTTTTCTTTCCTTCTTCTTCCCAGCTCAAGTGCGCTAACTATCGAAATGGCCTTAGCCTCTCCTATCCCTTTAAATTTTTGTAAATCCTTGATTGACAAGGCAGATAATTTATATAAATCGTTATTTACAGAAGAAAGAATCTCTCGTGAAAGATCAACGGCACTCATAGAAACAGTTCCTGATCCGATTAAAATAGCAATAAGTTCTGCATCGGTCAAGGCATTGATACCTCTTTCGAGTAATTTTTCACGGGGGCGTTCAGTTTCAGCCCAATCAGTAATTTTCATATTGAGGGTAAAACTATTAAAAATTGGAATTAATAAAAAATCATAGGAGAGCCAGGCAGCTCTCCTTTTTTGGATTTTTTTACTTACAATTACTTTGCTATACAGTTTTTTAGTCGGCGTTGAAACAACAATCTGATACAATGCAGCTTCAAGGTTATAAACATTCAAGTTTGAGTTTACTTGATTATTAAAAACTTCTACTCCCTGAGAATTCAACACTACAACTGAATTTATAAATGGAAGCTCATTTAGTTCAATTGAAATATTTGATTTAGTTGGATTTGGGTAAATTGGAAAATCGCCAGGAAATGATTTGGTTTTTCAATACCTAAAGGTGATTGAACAATAATTTTACCTTTCATCCCAATATTGAAGTGGAAACCACAGACATAAAGTAAGGACCCGGATCTTTAGGAGCGATTGTACAAACAGATGAGCAAGCAAATCCTTCTGGTTTTGCGTATTTCCATTTGCATTCCAGGCACTTTCATCTACTTTTAATACAGTATGGAATTGTCCATTCCCAATACTAAACGCAACCTTGTCTCACATGTTCATAGTTTGTTCTGATGGTGCCAGGTCGGATAGGTTGGTAAAATGGTGAAAGTGGATTGAGCTGATAAATTAAATTAATCCAACAGCCAATCGCAATAAGAATAAAAGTGTTCTAAATAGTTTTTAATTAAAGAGAGTTATTAATTGTACATACTTGATATGATAAAGAAAACGACTTTAAATATTTTTTTCAACTCAAACAATTCTCAAACTTCCCTATATTTGTCCAATTTCCTTTCTGATGCAGAAACGCCTTATCATCAGCAGCACACTTTTAAACATTACTATTGAAAGGCTTTGTCGCCAGGTGATAGAAAACCATGATGGTTTTTCAGATTCTATTATTATTGGATTACAGCCCAAAGGGGTTTTTCTTGCGGAACGAATTTCTAAAAAACTTGAAGAATTATTAGGTAAATATATTCCAACAGGCCAGCTGGACATTTCATTCAACAGAGATGATTTCCGCAGAAGGGAAATCCCTGTTAAATCTTATATTACTAACATACCATTTCAAATAGAAGGCAAAAAAGTGATACTTGTGGATGATGTTTTATACACAGGAAGATCTGTAAGGTCTGCTTTAGAAGCCCTTGTATCATTGGGACGCCCTTCTAAAATTGAATTTTTAACTTTGGTGGATAGGAAACATTCGCGTCACGTGCCTATTGAAGCTGATTATATTGGACAGAAAGTGAACACTTTACCTACCCAAAAAGTATTGGTAGAATTGAAAGAACAAGGATTTGAGAACGATAATATCTGGCTGATTACAAATGATGAATAGTAACCAACAATTAAGCTCTAAGCATTTACTTGGTATTAAAGATATTACGGTAGACGATATTAATCTTATTCTTGAAACTGCCAAACAATTCAAAGAAGTAATCAACCGTCCACAGAAAAAAGTTCCAACATTAAGAGATGTAACAATAGCAAACGTATTTTTTGAAAACTCCACTCGTACACGCATTTCATTTGAGTTAGCTCAAAAACGATTATCTGCAGATACCATAAATTTTGCGGCATCTAATAGTTCTGTCAAAAAGGGAGAAACTTTATTGGATACTGTCAATAATATCCTTGCTATGAAGGTGGATATGATTGTTATCCGTCATAGCAGTGTAGGCGTTCCTCACTTTCTCTCCAGGAAAGTCAATGCAAACATCATCAATGCTGGTGACGGTACTCATGAACATCCAACCCAGGCCTTGCTTGACTGCTTTTCTATAAAAGAGAAGCTCGGACAAATAGAAGGAAAGAAAATCTGCATTTTTGGCGATATCCTGCATTCCAGGGTAGCTTTGTCAAATATTTTTGCTCTGAAAAAACTAGGTGCAGAGGTTAGAGTTTGCGGGCCATCAACTCTGATTCCCAAACATATAGAATCACTTGGGGTACAAATAAGCCATAATGTAAAAGAATCGTTGAATTGGTGTGATGTGGCAAACGTCCTTCGTATTCAAATGGAAAGACAGCAGATCAGTTATTTTCCTTCACTTCGCGAATACGCTCTCTATTTTGGAATTAACAAAGAGATATTGGATTCACTGAATAAAGAAATAGTGATCATGCACCCAGGTCCCATTAACCGTGGTGTAGAACTAACCAGTGATGTAGCTGACAGTCCACATTCCATTATTTTAGACCAGGTTGAAAATGGAGTTGCCATTAGAATGGCAGTTTTGTATTTGCTGGCGTCTAGGACTAATTAAGTTGCGGGTTGTGAGTTGTGGGTTGTGAGTGGATTTCACAATTTCGCAAATGCTATACCATCAATTGATTAGTTTAAAAACTCAATACTAAGTACTTAATACTAACATGACCGATCTATACACTGTTCTCTCAACAGCATGAAGTTCGATAACAAGCCATTCCAGCTTAAAACAGCACTCTAAAATTAACAATGCATTGTTCTTTTGTCTTGAAACAAAAGAACCAAAAATTCAAGGCTGTGGAATAAATGGCTAAATTTCTTTTGCCGCCCGCGAAATACTGCGAACAGGGCGAATTCATGTAAGGTGCTTACTGCATGCTTCGATGAGGCAGTATTTCTATTGCCTACCTCCTGAAGAAATTCTTAACGCTATTTCTTCCAAGGCCGATCCTACCCAGTTCTAAGCAGCACGATTATGCCAAAACTGAACTGTCCGCACCCTTCATGCAGCAGTCTTGATACTTGATACTAAATAAACAATACTAAAATACAGCAGTCTCAATACTCAATACTAAGTACTCAGTACTAAAAAGCAGTCTTAATACTTGATACTTAAATCTTGATACCCGATGCTCAAAACCAAGCCGATCCCACCATTCATGCATTAGTCTCAATACTCAATACTAAGTACTAAGTACTATATTCGGTAATATTCTTATTTTTACTGTATTAGTATTTTTTTATTCTGGTTTTTTATGCGAAATTCGCACCTCATTTTAGGATTTAGAAATTGGCAATAGAACCAAGAGGAAGTTTCAGAGGCAGAAGGGTAATACCTGAAGAGCCTTATAAAATTAATAAGCTAATAAAAGCTGTTAGCGTACGTGTTGTAGGAGAGAACGTTACTGTAGGGATTTATCCGATTGAAGAAGCGATTAAGATTGCAGAAGGTATTGGTTTAGATCTTGTTGAGGTATCACCAAATGCAGAACCTCCGGTTTGTAGAGTTGTTGATTATTCAAAATTTAAGTACGAACAGAAGAAGAAGCAGAAGGAATTAAAAGCAAAAACCCATAAAGTTTCTGTTAAGGAGATCCGTTTTGGACCAAATACTGATGAGCATGACTTTGAATTTAAAGTAAAGCATGCCATTAACTTCCTGAAGGCAGGAGACAAAGTTAAAGCATATGTACACTTTGTAGGTCGTACAATTGTTTATAAAGAAAGGGGCGAGCTTCTTTTGACAAATTTCATCAAAGCATTAGATGAATATGCAAAAGTAGAATTGGCACCTAAATTAGAAGGAAAAAGAATGTTTGTATTCCTGATACCCAGGGTTGCAGCGCCAAAAAAGTAAATACTGTTTAATTATATATACTCATGCCAAAGGTTAAAACCAAATCGTTAGCGAAAAAGAGGTTTATGATCACTGGTACTGGCAAGATAAAGCGTAAACACGCTTACAAAAGCCATATCCTGACCAAAAAATCCACCAAAAGGAAGCGTAACCTTACGCATTCCGGCCTGGTACACAAAACGGATGAAAGAAGAGTAAAGCTTATGCTTTG
>JACMRH010000426.1 GCA_014376535.1 Cytophagales bacterium
CACACAAAGAAGCCTCAAAATTGTTTCTAACGGCATTAGAATATTTTGAAGGAAATAATAAAAATCAACTGGCGAAGTTTTATGAAGCTTATGCTTACGAATGCTACCTCAGTAACCAGATACAAGAAGCCATTACCTTTACTGAAAAAGTTTTAATCAACTCAAAAGAGAATTCTGATATAGAAAACACCGGTGATAGCCTGCGTTTCTTATCCCGCCTGTGGTGGTTTGATGGCCACAGGAAGAATGCGGAAAACTTTGCCTGGCAGGCTATTGAAGTGCTGAAAGACCAGCCGGCTTCAGTAGCAAAGGCAATGACGTTTAGTAATATGTCACAATTAAAGATGCTGTCTGATGAACCGTCTGAATGTAGGTTATGGGGAGAGAAGGCAATAGCGATGGCAAAGGAATTAGACGATGATGAAATTCTTTGCCATGCACTCAATAATGTTGGCTCAGTACATATGTTTATCCATTCGTACGAACAAAAAGGTATAGCAATGCTGCAGCAGAGCCTGGAAATTGCATTAAGGAATTGTTATTATGAGCATGCCGCACGTGCCTATACTAATCTGGCGAGCGGCTTAGTAAAAATGAAAAACTATGCTTTTGCCAGGAAAACATTGGACGATGGCATTCATTACTGTGAGGAGGGAGATTTGAACTTCTGGAGCTTCTATATGTTATCGTGGAAAGCAAGACTGAATCTTGAAACGGGGAACTGGAGTGAAGCTTGCAGCATTGCGGATAATCTTTTAAAAAATGAAAGCCAGCCGGCCATTATTAAAATCACTGCGCTTATTGTGATGGCAAAGCTAATAATGAGGAAAGGAGATAAAGATGTACTCCCCCTTTTGCTGGAAGCAAAAACAAGATCGTTTAAATC
This sequence comes from Cytophagales bacterium, assembly GCA_014376535.1. GTDB lineage: Bacteria > Bacteroidota > Bacteroidia > Cytophagales > UBA9547 > UBA9547. The sequence continues at coordinate 887 of JACMRH010000426.1, forward strand.
GATGGAATTGCAAAGGGTTATTCCTTCAATGGCTGCATTATTGGAATATGAATGGCTTACTGGCAAAACGATTATTGAACCAGCTGATATTGAACAAACAACTGTTCTCATGAAACAGACTGGTATCGATTTAGAAAAAAATGAATTTGCATTCTGGATGAAAAAAGCAGGAAGGCATTTTGTTTCAGGCAAACAAATTGCTGAAGCCTATGATACAAGCAGTGCAGTAAAAGCTTTGAAAGCTGCATCCTTTTGGGAAAGAACAGGATGTCTTTATGAACAGGCGCTTGTATTATTTGAGGGGAAAGAGGACGATAAAAGAAAAGCCATTAAAATAGTTCAGGATTTAGGTGCCGATGCAGTGTATGAAAAAATGAAACAGGAGATGAGGAATTTGGGCATTAAAAACATTCCGCGTGGAATAAGAAATTCAACCCGGTCAAATGCTGCTTTTTTAACTGGCAGGGAAATGGATATTTTGCGGTTGCTGAAAGAAGACCTGCAAAACAAAGAGATTGCTGCACAATTGTATATTTCTGCAAAAACCGTTGACCATCATATTTCCAGCATCTTGTTCAAATTAGATGCAAGCTCCCGTTCCAAAGCAGTGGCTGTGGCTGTTCGCATGGGTATCCTAAAATAGGGAATGCACTTTGTAAATTGGGGAACACCTTGTATTTGCGTCCGTAATCCTCAATATACCTTTGTATCCAACTTAAAAATTATACGATGAAAAAATTTATTATCGAAAGAGAAATGCCCGGGGCAGGCAATATGACTGCGGAAGAATTGCAGGCCGTTTCAAAAACTTCCGTCTCCGTGATATCTGTATTAGGTAAACCATATAAATGGGTTGAATCTTATGTTACCAACGACAAAATTTATTGCATTCACGAAGCAGAAAGTGAAGATGTTATCAGGGAACATTCAAATTGTGCAAGTTTTCCTGTGAATAAGGTTGAAGAGGTGAAAGTAGTAATCAGCCCGGCGACTGCAGAGTAAATGAATCGGGTAAGAGCTAGCATTATTTCCCGATTAAGATGCAGGGTAAAGTGTCTTAAAAGGAAACTCTCCAGAATGGAACGAAACGCCTTTATTCTACTTCAAAATTGACAGGATAAATAATATCTTACCCTGATATATGTTAAGGTGCCTATTATTCAATTTTTCTTTAATAAAAAACGGATATAATTTATAGTAACTTACTAAATGCAAATTTTGGCAGAATATAATACATTTAACTTTTGACAACCTCTTCTAATTCATTTTCCGAAGGTTCTACCATGAATACGGGGTCGATCCGGTGCCCTAAGTGCAACGCCGTGATGGTGCAGGGGTTTATTATCGACTTTCATGGGTCGAAATTTTCACGCGTTAGCAACTGGGTCGAGGGAGTGCCAGGTAAGCCCACTTGGTTTGGTACGTGTGTTCCAGCGCCAGCGGAAAAGTGCATTCCAGTTGGTACCTTCCGCTGTTCGGTGTGCGGCTTTTTGGAATCCTATGCCCGCCCGGAATTTGCTGCCAAATGACTAGGCTTGCAGACATTAGCAAAGTTAGTAGTCATCAAATAATATTATAAACTTAAAAATCTAAAACTATGAACCAAAACAAATCCTTATGGGAAAAAGGCGATTTCACGCGTATTTCGCAAACGATGCGCCAAAGTGGAGAAGAACTCGTAGCAAAACTTGGCATAGTCAAGGGAATGAAAATCCTTGACCTTGGCTGTGGCGATGGCACCACCGCTATCCCGGAAGCTAAACTTGGTGCAGAAGTCTTGGGTGTTGACATCGCAACGAACCTTGTTGAAGCCGGAAATAAAAGGGCAACAGAAGCAGGTCTTTCGAATTGCACTTTCCAAGAAGGAGACGCTTGCAACTTGAGTGAATTGAAGGACAAATCCTTTGATATGGTCGTGAGTATTTTTGGTGCCATGTTTGCCCCAAATCCATTTGATGTAGCTAAAGAAATGGTCCGGGTTACAAAGCCCGGTGGGAAAATTGTGATGGGGAACTGGATACCGGGCGACCCTACCGTTGTAGCGCAAATACTAAAAATAAGTTCTGCCTACACACCTTCGCCACCTGAAGGTTTCATCAGCCCAATGACATGGGGAGTTGAGGATAATGTAATTGAACGCTTCGGTCAGGCTGGTATTGCAAAGGAGAACATAGCATGCGTAAAAGACACTTTCCCTTTTACTGCACCTTGTTCGCCGACAGAATTTGTCAGCATGTTCAAAAATTTCTACGGGCCTACAATGAACGCTTTCGAGGCTGCTGAAAAGAATGGTAAAACAACAGAGTTGGAGCAAGAATTAATTACGCTTTTCAATAGCCAAAATAAAGCTGGATTATCAAATACTACTTCAATTTCTGCAACTTATTTGAGGGTTACCGTGAGTTGCTAAAAGTTTCATTTGACAATACCAGCCACTGACAAGTGGTTTGGCGTTCTTGGGTATAGTATATCCATATAATGTTTAGAATAAGTTGTAAAGCAAAGCCATGGTACTTTTCTCCCTTTTTCTTTATTTATCCTACTATAAAAGATTGAACCAGTTTAAAGTAAGACCCCGACTGTGAGAAATAGCTATCACAGGCTGTATATATCCGCTATATTCGGGTAATATATATTCATGTGGTTGTGTGTATATGCTAGTTGTAGGCAAGTGAGTCGCAGTTACATAATCAAGCATATATAAATTTAGTGCCTTTAAATTATTTTATATAAATGATATTCCTCACAACTAAAAAAAACAATCATGGAACAAGCCATCAAAACAAACCGTCAGATTGCTGATATTTGGCAGGAAGTTGTCGACAGCAAGCAATTTCTCTTCAATAACATATTGTGACTTATGCTGTCCCGGTAAAAGTGTAATTAATGGTTCAACTAACCGGACTTTATCCTCTAAATATTTTCTTAGTGTATACCCATCCTGTGAAGAAATTAGCAGATCAGGGTGGTTCTCCATGATATAGCTTTTGAGCTTTTTATTAATATAGCTTCCATAATTCCCTGTTTTAAACGCCAATGAATGTTTTAACCTGAGCTCGACTATAAATGATAGCTTTAGATGTACAAAACCAGTTTTTTAAGACGCTGCAGGGTTTTGCGTTAGGGATTGTACTGAAAATCCTTTTTGTGCTTCTTTCTTCAGCCCAAAAAGATTGAAAGGGAAAGCCCGCCCCGTGCGA
>JACMRH010000427.1 GCA_014376535.1 Cytophagales bacterium
GAGGAAGCAGTAAAACAAAAACCAGAGAACGCTGAAATTTATGGGGTGCTTTGCGATGCATATGTGGAATTAGGCCAATACGACAAGGCTGTAACTGTAGTAGATAAAATGGTTTCTCTAAGACCTGATTTAAGATCTTATTCCAGGGTTTCTTATTTGAGAGAAATTTATGGAGATAATAATGGTGCTATTGAAGCGATGATTATGGCTGTAAAAGCAGGAATGCCTGGTTTAGAACAAACCGCTTGGACAAGAGTGACATTGGGAAAACTTTATGAGAAAAAAGGAGACCTCGCAAATGCTGATCTTCAATACAATATCGCCCTGGACCAAACCAAACATTATGCATTTGCAGTTGCTGGGTTAGCTAGAATTCAGGCGTATAAAAAGAATTATAAAGAGGCTATCACTCTTTACCAAAAATCTGCAGATATCATTCCTGAGTTTTCATTCACTGAAGAATTAGCCAATGTTTACATTCTTACTGGTGATAAAGAAAAGGGCAAAAAAGAAGCTGAAAGTGTAATAGGAATGTTAAAGGAAGATTCTGATGCTGGACATGCTGTAGATCTTGAACTCGCTAACCTATATGCTAAATTGTTGAACAACAATGATAAAGCTTTAGAGCACGCCGAAATCGAATATAAAAAGCGCCCTGAAAATATTGATGTAAACAGGTGCCTTGCTTTAATTTATTACAGGAAAAATGAGATCAACAAAGCAGCTGAATATTTGAAAGTAGCTAATAAAACCAACAGACAAGATCCTGAACTAATTTGCCTTACTGGCTTGATCAATTATAAAGCTGGTGATAAAAAAGGTGGAGTAGAATTGATCAATAAATCCTTTAAAATGAATCCATATCAGGACGAAGAAATTACACAGGAAGCAAAACAAATCGTTGAATCACCTTTAACATCATTGAAATAGGAGTTTATTAATGAAAGGGTTAAGGAAAAAATATTACGCTTCTTTATTGCTGATGTTCAGTGTATTGGTTCTTTCTTCGAAGGACACATTGAGCATGTTGCATGAAATTGCGCATTTAATCCCTAACCCTTTTCACAATCACGCAAGTGGAAATGGTCACAGCCATCATTTTGTACGCCACAATGTACTTGATCATTTAAAAACAAAAAGAGAAATATATGCAAAATTAAAATCTCCTCAAACCGAAAAGAAACAGGAAAAAAAAGCTGATAATCAGGATCTTAAATACAAATACTACACCAATTCCGATATTACTATTGATATTTTTACCTTATACATTCCCATAAGGTATTACAGCATCCCAACTAAATTTATCTCCTTTATTTTTTCGCCTCTCGCTCCTCCGCCAAAGGCCTGATTTTCCCAACTATTTTCATACTATTTGTTTGAAGACATCTGTCTTCGATGAAGATCTTATTTCTATAAGAATTAATTGTATATGTCGTGTTTTTCAGCGACTATATAAATGGTATGCTTTTCAAATTTTCAATATTTAAAAATAAAGAATAATGAGATTCTATATTTTAGGATGCATGATTTTTATGTTTTTCAATTTGTTTGCCCACAGTAGTTTTCATGGGAAAATTTTAGAGAAAATAACCCAGCAACCCGTTATTGGTGCAGTAATCCAGGTTATTGGTCAAAATAAGGTTACGACAAGTGATGTGAATGGGTTCTTTGAAATAAGAGGCTTGAGCACAGGCACTTATGTAATCAAAATATCATTAATCGGTTATAAGCCTTTTAGCGACAGTATAAATGTTATGGATGAAATTAAAACTTCCAAAACATTTTTGCTGGAAGAAGATGCTATCAATATTTCTGAAATAACTGTAACAGCTACAAAAGACGTTGGTTTGAATTCTATTAGCAGGTTAGATTTTAGTTTGCGTCCACATTTAACTACCCAGGATTTATTGCGTCTTGTACCTGGTCTTTTTATTGCCCAGCACGCAGGAGGAGGCAAGGCAGAACAATTGTTTCTTCGTGGTTTTGATGTTGATCATGGAACTGATGTCGCTATTTTTGTTGATAATATGCCGGTGAATATGGTTTCTCAGGCTCACGGCCAGGGTTATGCTGACCTACATTTTGTTATTCCAGAAACAATCGAAAGAATGAATTTCGCAAAAGGTCCTTATGATGCTAAAACAGGTGATTTCAATACTGCTGGAGCTGTAAGGTTTCAGACTCGGAATTACCTTCCTAGGAACATGATCAAAACAGAAATTGGAAGGTTCAACACATTAAGAGGTGTAATAATGGTAAACCTGCTCAACAACAGCGATACTTCAAATCATAAACAAAACGCATTCATTGCTTCAGAATACTTTTACACCAACAGCTTTTTCGATAATCCTCAGGACTTTAGTAAAGTGAACTTGTTTGGGAAGTATACAAATGAAATAAATAAGAGCACTAATCTATCCTTCTCACTTTCCTCTTTCAGAAGCAAATGGAATGCTTCAGGAGAAATTCCAACCAGGGCTGTTCAATCTGGATTGATATCGAAATTTGGTGCCATTGATCCATCTGAAGGAGGAAATACTACCCGGATTAACGCAAATCTGGGCATAAGTAAGAAGCTTGAGAATCATGCTATAATACAGAGTAACGTATATTACATCAAATACACCTACAATTTGTATTCAAACTTCACTCTGTTTAAAGAAGATACAATAAACGGTGACCAGATAAATCAAAAGGAAGAACGCAATGTGTTGGGATACAATGGTTCATATACTCAGGAAGGGGATATTGGAAATGTAGGTTTCAGAAGCACAATTGGTGTCGGTTTAAGGGACGATCAGATCGGGAATATTGCACTGTCACATACCCGGAACAGAGCTTTCCTTAATGATATAACCCTGGGGGATATTCATGAAACAAACTTCAATGCCTATGTGGATGAAACAATTACTTTTTCACCAAGACTTAGTTTAAATCTTGGTTTAAGATTCGATAATTTTTATTTCAGCTATCGAAACAAGATCGTAGACACTATTAATGACCTTCGTACAGCCCAAAAAAGTAAAGTCAATCCTAAAATTAACCTGTATTACAATCTTACCGGCAATATCCAGCTTTATGTAAGTGCAGGTACAGGTTTTCACAGCAATGATGCCAGGGTAGCAGTTGTTAATCCGGGAAATATTCTTCCACGCGCAGTAAGTGCCGATGTTGGGACAAATCTAAAGGTGGGCAAAAGGCTTTTTGTAAATTCTGCGATTTGGGCAATGGACCTTGAATCTGAATATGTCTGGGTAGGTGATGAAGGCTTATTTGGTCCCAGCGGAAGAACAAGAAGGGTAGGAGTAGATTTTAGCGCAAGGCTTCAATTAATAAAATGGTTGTTTTTGGACGGAGATTTTAACCTGGCAAATCCAAGATACCTGGACGAACCTGACAACTCAAATTATGTTCCACTTGCACCTCCATTAACTAGCATTGCAGGAATTAATGTGCGCACGAACAATGGTATAAACGGAAGTTTACGATACCGCTATTTAGGAGTCAGACCTGCGATTGAAGATAATTCTATTCGCGCAGAAGATTATTTTATAATGGATGCAGTTTTCGGATATGCATTTAAAAACTACCAGATTGGGTTTATGGCTGAGAATCTCTTAGATGTTTATTGGAAAGAGGCACAATTCGCCACTAATTCCAGATTGCAGGGAGAACCAACAAGCGTAAACGAAAATCATTACACCCCAGGAACTCCTTTTAATATAAGAGGGAATTTTACTTTGTACTTTTAACAATTCCCCAAAATGTGGATTAACATGTAATGTTTTTAAATAATGATAAAAGCGAACATAAATAAAAATTAAATAATGAACTTTATTGTATTTGTAATGAATTGACTTTCAAATTTTAACTTTAAATAGTAAAAATAAATAAACACATACAGCTGTTTACTTTCATTTGTGGCATTATAATTTTATTAAACAACTATATGGACGCAAGTCCAGTGGTTTTTAAGTTAAGTGGAGTAATACATCAAAAAAAGGTCGTTCATATTGGACGACCTTTTTTACA
>JACMRH010000428.1 GCA_014376535.1 Cytophagales bacterium
GCATGTGGTGGAAACTACCTGGATTTTACTGGAAATATGGGGATTGTAGGAACTCCTGTAATTGATACTGTAACAGGGATTTTATATGTAGTAGCCAGAACAAAAGAAGGAACCAATTACGTCCAGAAATTGCATGGCTTATACATAGCGGATGGCAAAGAGATTCCAAACAGTCCGGTAACCATCAAAGCAACATATGCCGGCACCAGTGGTACAAACAATTTTGATTCTCAAAAGCAAAACCAACGGCCAGGACTGCTGCTATTAAACGGTATAGTTTATATCGGCTGGGCTAGCCATTGCGATTGGGGCCCATATCATGGATGGTTTTTGGGTTATGATGCTAAAACCCTTCAGCAGAAAATTGTTTATAATACAACTCCCAATGGAGATAATGGTGGTATATGGATGAGCGGACAAGCACCTTCTGCGGATGAAGCTGGTAACATTTATCTCGTAACTGGAAACGGAACAGTAGGATATAATAATGATCCAAGAGCCATTGTAAACAGAGGTGAAAGCAGTTTGAAACTCACACCGAACGGAACAGGTCTGACAGTTGCCTCCTGGTTTACACCATACAATTATCAATACCTTGAAGCTGGAGATATAGACCTTGGTTCTTCCGGGCCAATTTTGCTTCCTGGCACAAAATTAGCGGTTTTTGGTGGAAAGGACGGAGTTTTATATGTTGTAAACCGGGATAACATGGGCGGATTAAATACCCAGAATAACGATAACCAAATTGTTCAATCAATCACTGTGAATTCGGGCAATGATTTCCATGGGTCTACAATATATTACAATGGGCCACAAAGTGAATTCATCTACATGTGGATAGAAAACGACTTTCTAAAATCCTATAAATTCGACAGAACTATTGGAAAATTTATTGCAACTCCAGTTGCGCAAAGTACTATGAAAGCACCACAGGGAATGCCAGGTGGAATTCTGTCTTCATCTTCCTGGGGCCAAAAGGCAAATACGGGTATCATTTGGGCAACACATCCAATTTCAGGAGATGCAAATCATGCAACAAGACCGGGAATTGTAAGGGCATTCAATGCAAATGATATTACAAAGGAATTGTGGAATTCTGAACAAAACATGCAAAGGGACAAATTAGGCTCACTCGCAAAATTTAATCCGCCAACCATTGCCAATGGAAAATTATATATGGCAACGTTTTCCAATCAATTAGTAGTTTACGGATTGTTTAACTCACCCTCTGGACTGATTGATAATTCTTCTTCCGATGAAATTTCCATCTATCCTAATCCGGGAGAAAAGGACTTTACTATAAAGTTCGGAGAACAGTTTACCGGGCAATTGGAAATAACTGTTTACAATTTAATGGGGAAAAAGGTAATTTCTAAATCTGGTAATTCTATAGATTCAGGGCAAATAAACATTGATTTAACAGATTTTCCATCAGGTACTTATACAGTTATTCTAAAAAGTAATACAAAGGAAATAGTGAGGAAAATTATAAAAAAATAATCTTTCTGTGTTCTTGATTTTTAGTGAAACCTAATAAGCAACATGCACTCACACTGATATTGCTTATTAGGTTTTTTTTGACTGCAATATTTTTTTTAACTATCGGGAACATTCAGACAATAACGCAGTCTGATCTTTAAAAGTCTTATTATTCAAACCGAGGCAGAAATTATAAAAGGCTGTAGCAATTTTTCTTCTACGGCCCAACACCTTTTGTATACACGATATGCACCTTTACTTAAAAGTGTATGCATGCGCTATATTCAGGATAGAGATGAAGCAAAAGATGTTTTACATGACAGCTTTATAAAAATATTTAAAGTAATAGGAAAATATAAAGGAGAAGGTTCATTCGAAGGTTGGCTAAAAAGAATTGTGATAAATGTTGCAATTGATCACATCAAAAAATCTCAGCAAATCAATTATTCAAAAAGAGATGATTTTGAAAACCTTGAAATTGAATCAGACCATATTGGCTCAAGTTCAGATCAATTACTGAATAGCGGTTTCACTCCCGATGATCTTCTTCAGATTATGCAGAGTGTTCAGGTGGAATATGCCAGCGTATTTAATATGTTTTTCATAGACCAGTTGAGCCATAAAGAAATAGCCTTGGCTTTGGAAATCGACGAAAATACCTCCCGGACAAGATTATTCAGGGCAAAAGCACTTGTAAAAACCGAACTGGAAAAAGAGTTAAAAAGAAGACAAACAGCACAACTACAGTAATATGGAAGATATAAAGGACGATATCGGCCAAATGTTCCAAAA
>JACMRH010000429.1 GCA_014376535.1 Cytophagales bacterium
ATCAATATTTATCTTTGTGAGAAAATTAAGAAATCAGGAATTAAAATACATCACAGCAATGCTATTTCAAATATGGTAGAGCAATTGATCAAAAAAATAACAAAATCTATATCAACCCTTCACGGAGATCTGCAATATGATTTCAACCAAGAACTTGAGCAGCTTCAGTTATGAGTTTTGAGTTGCCAGTTGTGCGTTATGCAGCAGTCGCAATACGAAGTACGAAATACGCAATACAAATATGGAACAAAAAAACAACCCCCTTCACGGCCTGACCCTTGAGACCATTGTGAGTCATTTAGTTGAAAAATACGGCTGGCAGGAATTGGGGGAAAGAATTAATATAAAATGCTTTACAACCGACCCAAGCATTAAATCAAGCCTTACTTTTCTTCGCAAAACAGACTGGGCAAGAAAGAAGGTGGAAGAACTTTATATGAAAAGTCTTCGCTAAGTAATCTGTTTGCTGTTAAGCTTCTAAATACTAAATCTAAGCTTCTTCCAAAACAAAGTTAAAACCATTTTCAATTTTTTGCTCGCTGGTCAGTTTAAATTGCATCATCAGAATTTCTCCCTTTTTATACCCATCAAATTGAACATACCTGTTTTGAATGTGTTCATCCAGCAAACAGGATTTAACGCACATTGAACCATCAGAGAGTAAGATGTTTAAATAAACCCTTAAAGTTTTTATATCCTTCGGGAGATTTAAAAATCTCAGAAAAAATCCATTGTGAATTCTTGCGATGAATCTTTTGTTGAACTCAGCTTTGTATACCTTTTTAATATTCACAATACGCAAGGGCACTTCCAGCTGGGATAATAAATTCCAGTTTAATTTCTTCATAAAAACCATTTTTAACGGAAAAAACCTTGTGCCCAAATATTCTGATTTAAAAAATCTTAAAACCAGAATTGTTAACAAAGAACCCTTTAATAATAGTGTTATAGATAAAATTGCATGCCAAGAAAAAAAAACCCTTTATTTTACTATTTCAAAGCTATAAGTAATTTTCGCACTCGCTTCAAGAGTCTTGGCAACTGAGCAATATTTTGTCATTGATAAGTCTATGGCCCTTTGAGCTTTATCCTGATCTACATTTCCATAAAGTTTGAATTGTACACTTATATCTTTGAATAATGATGGTTCCACGCCTTGCTCCCTTTCCCCGTTTACTTCAATTTCTATATTTTGAAGATCTTGCTTTTGCTTATTCAAGATATTGATAATATCCATGGTGCTACAGCTTCCTAATGCAGCCAACATTAACTGCATAGGCCTGAAACCTAGCTCCTGACCACCAATTGCCGGTGAACCATCAATAGATATTTTGTTACCAGCCTCGTTGCTTGCTTCAAGGTGGGTAGCATTGTTTACTCTCTTAAGTTGGATTTTCATAATGGATCGAAACTACTATTAAAATGATTTTTTATAAAATAAAGTTCTGTTTTTGGAGATAAGGAACTCTGATAACCAGAACATTGTTTTGATTTTGCGATTTACGTGGTATTTTTGTAAAATAGTACCCGCCTCCAAAATAAAAACCAATTTAACAGAAAGCAATGAGCATAGTTCTCAACGAAGGTATTGACCAGGTTGTAAAAAAAGACATTCTCGCTTTAAACGACAAAATCCAGGAATTCAATGCCGGAAAAGTGTCGGACGAGAAGTTTCGTTCTTACCGCCTTGCCCGTGGTGTTTACGGACAAAGACAGTTAGGTGTACAGATGATCAGAATTAAATTGCCTTATGGCCGGTTAAATTCTGAGCAAATGATCCGTATTGCTGATGTTTGTGATGAGTTTGCAAGTGGAGTAATGCATGCAACTACACGTCAGGACATTCAGATACACCATGTTAAATTGGCTCACACCCCTCAGCTTTGGGCAAAGTTGGAAGAAAAAAACATTACCCTACGCGAAGCTTGTGGAAATACAGTCCGCAATGTGACAGGATCTGCCGATGCAGGGATTAATCCAAATGAACTATTTGATATAACTCCTTACGCACATGCGTTCTTTAAATATTTCCTGAGAAACCCTATTTGCCAGGAAATGGGCCGCAAGTTCAAAGTTGCCTTCAGTTCAGATGAAACTGACAATGCATTTACTTATATCCATGATCTTGGTTTTATACCTAAGATTCAGAATAATGAAAGAGGATTTAAAGTAGTTGTAGGTGGTGGTCTTGGGGCTCAACCTTTCCATGCGTTTGTTTACTCAGAATTTATGCATGTAGATGATTTTATACCATTTTCTGAAGCTGTCATCCGGGTTTTTGATCGCTATGGAGAAAGGACTCGCAGACATAAGGCAAGATTAAAATATCTGATTAGTGACCTTGGCTTTGATGCATTTATTGCTTTGGTAGAAGAAGAAAGGATTGCGATAAAAAATAAAAAATTCGTTGTAGACCCGCATGATTTTACAGCATCTGTTATTCCAGCGGAAAATGGAATTCAGATTATTTCGCTTCAGGACGAAAAGAAATTTCAGGCCTGGTTGAAAACCAATGTTCACAAACAAAAACAAGAAGGGTTCTTCAGCATCAATGTGAAGCTACCACTTGGTAACATGGATACTGATACTGCGCGTGCTTTAGCAGAACTTGTTGCAGAAGGATACTCTGCTGATGAATTTAGGATCACAGTAAATCAGGGTTACCTGATCAAATTTGTTCGTGAGCAATATTTAAGATATTTCTTTCAGGA
>JACMRH010000430.1 GCA_014376535.1 Cytophagales bacterium
CCTCATAGTGTTCTACCTCAGTTTTTCCAGCCAGGTATCCACCTAAGCCCATTGCGATTGATCCAGCCACTACTTCTGCAATTCCAGCAGTGATAATTATTGTATTTGAATCTACAGCTCCACTTAAACCAGCTGCTAATGCAAATGGCACAGTTAAACCATCTGACATTCCTATCACTATGTCCCTGACTATTTCAGATGAGGTGAAGTGTTCTTCTTTGTGACCGTGCATCATTGAGGCTAATTATTAATCCAGTATAGAGACAAGATATAATAATTACTGTTATTTATAAAAAAAATAACGCGAGTAACTGTATGAGATAAATCCTGTTGGGGACTATGTTCACCTTAATCCTTTGAGTGTGTGACGGGGTAGATATGAGATGGTCTAATAAAACAGGACACAAACCAAGTTAAATTTGTGTCACTATGGAAAAGAAGATTAAGAGATCCCATCGTAAGTACGACTTACAATTTAAGTCAGAAGCAGTCAATCAGGTACAAAGTGGAAGAAGTGTTCCATCCGTAGCAAAAGCCCTAGGGATGAGTGATGTAGTATTATACCAGTGGGTAAAAGCTACTTCGTCCACCTCAAAGGAAGTTGGTTCAAAGGAGACGGATGATCTTCGTAAACAGGTAAAACAGCTAGAAACAGAGCGTGATATCTTAAAAAAAGCCTTAGCCATTTTCAGCCGTGCGAACTGAGAATGGTGTATAAGTTTATAAAAGATGGATCTATAGAATATCCCATAGAAACATTATGCAAAACTCTTTCTGTAAGCCGCAGTGCCTATTATGCTTATGCAAGGGGGAGTACTTATCAGGTAAAATCTGAGAAGGTCAAATTGGCCGATAAGATCAGGGATGAATTTGCAACGCACAAGAAACGTTACGGGACCCGTCGGATCAGTAAATCACTTAAACAGCATGGTATTAGTATTGGAAGATATGCAATCCGCTCCCAAATGAGGGTGCAGGGTCCGCATGCTATACAGCCCAGGAGTTTGTACCCAAAACTACCAATAGCAGGCATAAGCTAGGGTATGCTCCTAATTTATTGGCAAAGAGGGCTTTTCCGGTTGCTCCTGATCAGGTTTATGTGGGCGATATCACCTATTTGCCTACTGCGGATGGAAAATGGCTCTACCTTAACCAATGGATGGATTTGTACAGTCGTCGTATTGTAGGCTGGAAAATAGACATTCATATGGAGGAAAGCCTTGTCACGGAATCGCTTAAACAAGCCTTGTATAAAAGAAGTCCAGCATCAGGATTAATTGTCCATTCTGACCGGGGAGGACAATCCCGATGGAAGGACGTAAAATATTCTGAGTTACCAGTTTTTCACAGGCAAGGTCCAATAATAAAGTAGGCTTATCATGTTCCATTGCCCTTTCTAAAAGCCATGTTTCAAGAGGGACATTATCTAGTGGAGCCCATTTACTGAAACCTATGTATTTAAGTATGACATGTAAATGTTCTGTTTTGGTGGCTGCCCTTGTTCCGTAATTTTTAAGGAAACTTTTATCTATCATTAATTGCTGGCCAATGATTTCCCGTGTTTTTTCGGGGACTGTTGTTTGCCAGTTATCAGGCAAGTATCCTATAAATCGAATAATACAAAGTTGTAGGGCAAAGGCAATGCGATTTTCTTTTCCACGCTGGACTTCGACCAATTCAAGGTCCTGGGCAGAAAGCTGAAAATAAATACTTATTTCTTCCTCCGAAACAGAGGATGGGATTTGCTCATACCTGAGCCTTTCAAGTGAGGTCAGGAATGTAACCGCCATGAACAGGAATGATTAATTTAAGGGAACCTTTTGATAGGCTAAAATTAATACCTGTTATATTACCATAGTATTATATAAATACTGTATAATTAAATACTAAAATAAACCTTATACTAACATCACCAAATTTTGCAATGGTTTACGCATACATCAGGGTATCTACAGACAAGCAGACAGGTGAAAACCAGAGGTATGAAATATTGAAATATACCTCAGCAAAAAGGGTTCATATCGGGGAATGGATAGAAGAAACTGCCAGTGGCATGACGGGAGTGAAAGAAAGAAAGTTAGGGACAACCTTAGCTAAACTATCCAAAGACGATATCCTTATTGTTACCGAACTTTCCAGGCTTGGGAGGAACCTGATGGAAGTGATGAGCATTTTAAATACCTGTATGGAAAGGGAAACCAAAGTTTTTACCATCAAGGAAGGGTATGAATTAGTCAATAATATTAACTCCAAGGTACTTGCTTTTGCGTTTTCACTTTCTGCCGAGATAGAGCGCAGCCTCATTTCCCAAAGAACAAAAGAGGCAATGGCCCGACTTAAAAGCGAAGGTAAAAATATGGGCAGGCCAAAAGGCTCATTATCAGTTCAAACTAAGCTTTCAGGAAAAGAAGAAATCATTAAGGAATTGTTAAGTAAAAAAGTGGCTGTAAGTACAATTGGACGGATTCTAGGGGTAAACAGGCTCACGGTAGAGAATTTCGTTAAATCCCGAAAACTAAGAATTGAAAAAAAATAATATAATCCATCGCTTTATTTAAAAAATACCATTCGTCAAAAACTGAAAGTATAAATATTTTGATAGAAAATATCATTTGTAATGTATAAAATTTAGGTAATATCACTTAATTTGAAATTTTTAATTACCTTTTGTGAATTTAATTATCTATAAATTAACATTTAAAATTATCCTCTGTATTTTGAAACTTATATATTTGAATTAATAAAATCAAATATATAATGAATCGTATATTTTTAACCTTACTTATTGTTAGTCTGTTTTTTTCTTGCAGAAAGAAAAAGTGCGATCAAGATCCACTTCCAAACCTTGAAACAATAGAAAATAATAAAGGAAAATGGGTTGACATTTCACCAAAAAACGCTGGGAGACATATGCCCACAGAAGCTTCATTCCTTAATGAAAACGAGGGATATGTGCTTTCTCAATATCACGATAGTTTAGATAATATTTATGATGTAGTTATAAGAACATTAAACGGAGGGATGACCTGGACTGAACATCGTCTTCCACCCAATCCAGGCTCTTTTAAACACATTTTTGCAGTTAATGATTCTGTATTATTTGCTGGTAGTGATCGCGGTCAATACAAATCTAATGACAAAGGGGTTTCCTGGACATTTATAGCACCATATGATGCTGGAGGATATGCCTATGGAATATATTTTATTAACCAAAACCTAGGTTTTGCAGTAAGGGGAGAGGTTAAAAAAACTGACGCTGGTGGTTACACCTGGCAAGAATCAAGTTACTTACCTTCTACATCAGAGGTTGATAACGGGAACTGGTGCTGGGAGCTTCGTTTTGTCACTAACAATGTCGGATTTGCCTTTGGTGGAAATTATCTTTTCCATCCGCCAACAGAACCTGGTGGGAGTGTCAACTTTGGTAGCCTTATAAAAACTAATGATCAGGGTAAAAGCTGGACAAAAATATCAGGCAAAAACATGTTTGGGTACATTTATGACCTATCAATGGTAAACGAGCGTTTGGGTTATATGCTTGCCTTTCCTTATGCCCCACCATCCGATAATTTAAGTGTCCAACTCTTAAGAACTGTTGACGGTGGATTTACTTGGGAACTGGTTAGGGACAATTCTCAATTTAGTAATATATATTTTTGGAATCAAAATGAAGGGATATCTCTCGGTATATCAATAGACAACTCTATATACTATACATCTAACGGAGGAAAAACTTGGGTAAAAGAATATGAAGGACAAAAATTTAATGACCCAGGTGTGAGCATATCCTGGAACTTAACAGCGAAAGGAAGAGCAGTCTTTGCACTTTCGAGTTACGGATCATCAGAAGAACCTCATACTACTAAAATTTTAAAACGAACTTTTTAGAAAACACCCTTAAATATTATTTTATGAAAAAAGTCTGCCTATTTGCCATAGGCTCATTAGCTTTGGCATGTCTGTCTACACCTAATTATGCCCAAAAGGGGTTACTTAAAAAAGTCTTCGATATTAACGGATCGGTTACAGAAGCGGATTTTGAAGATGAAAAAGGAAATAATCTGACTGATGCACCACAGGTTCTAAGAGACCTTCTTGTTTTAAAAAATGAAGACAAGTTACAAAAGTATGATTCCTGGAAGGATTCTAGCGGGAACGAGCATGAAAAGTATAAACAATATTATAAAGGTTTAGAAGTTGAATATGCTGGTTACGCTGTTCACGCTAAAAAGGGAAAAATAAAACTAGTACATGGAACATTTGCAAAATTAAATAATCTAAATGTTGTTCCTAAGGTATCAGAATCAAATGCCTTAAAAAAAGCTTTAGATAGTGTTCCTGCTAAGATATACAAATGGCAGGTACAAGAAGAAGAAGACTTTAAAAAGGAAGTGGATAAAGACCAGAAAGCGAGTTATTTTCCCCAAGGAGAACTTATAATAACTGGCTCAAATAATGCTCCAAAAATTGGATATAAGTTTGATATTTACTCCCATGATCCAATTGGCAGGTATTATGTGTATGTAGACGCTCAAACAGGTGAAATATTATCTAAAGAGTCCCGTATTTGTAATTATACATACAATGGAACAGCCAATACTAGATACAGCGGGACTAAAACGATAAGTACTAGTTTTGGCGGTTATACTGAGGGCTACAAATTAAAAGACGAAAGAGATCCTTATCATAGTATAATTACCAAAAATATGAGGTTAGGTACTACATATTCATCCGCAATTGAGTTTGCTGATGCGGATAATAACTGGACAAGTGCAGAATACAACAATGTAAACTTCGACAATGCTGCGCTAGATGCACATTGGGGAATGACACAGGTATATGAGTATTTTAAAGGCAAATTTAATCATATAAGTTTTGATGGGAACGGGACAAAATCAGTCTACTCATTTGTACATATAGGTGATGGTTCAGGAAACCGTTATGACAACGCCTTTTGGGATGGAAGCTATTTTAGCTTCGGAGATGGAAAAGTTACATTCAAACCACTTACTAGTTTGGATGTAGTCTCACATGAATTTGGTCATGCTTTTAATCAATATACTTCCAAACTAGGAATAAATGCAGGGCGCGATGAGTCAGATGCTTTGAACGAGGGCCTAAGTGATATTTGGGGTTCAATTGTTGATTATAATACCTACACATCTCCTCAAAAAGAACCTTGGACAATTGGCTCAGAAAATATGTTGAATGGTACTTCGTGTTTAAGATCTTTAAGGGACCCAAGCGGAGAGCCAAATGTAAATTCGCAAGATGCAAAGTATTATAAAGGTATAAATTGGGATAACACCCTGGCAGCATATTACAAAAATTCAGGTGTAGTTGCTCATTGGTTTTATTTAATTACCAATGGCAAATCTGGTTACAATGAAAAAGGCCAATTTTATTGTGTACAGCCCATGGGCATGCTGCAAACAGAACAACTTATATTTCAGACACAAAAGAACTTCTCTCCCAATCCAAATTATATTTACTCTGAGTTCATGAATGCTACACTTTTGGCAGTTAAATATATGTATGGTGATGGTTCCTACCAGCATAAACAGGTACACGAAGCCTGGTATGCTGTAGGTGTGATGCCGACTCAATTTATATCTTCTTTAAGAGGGCGAACTCAATTATGTACTTCAGCAACTTATGCTGTAACCGGATATGACCCGGATGGAGGGACTATTTATTGGAGCTCAAATAATTCAAATGTATCAGTAAATAGCGTAGGTACAGTTACACGCCTTAATAATTATACTGGTACTGCAATAATAACGGCCAACGTCACAGATGTTCTTTGTCCTAAAGTTGTATCTCGTACAATTAGTTTTGGCTGTCCTGGCTACAGAATTGGAGATGAATCAGAAAACGTTGAAAGTTCAGTTTCTAATGAATGGAGTGTAATGTGTATGCCAAACCCGGCGACCAACAGTACCACTGCAATTATTACTGTTCCTGATAATGGTTGTTCCCTAACATTGTTAAATATACAAGGCAAACAGATTTTTGAAAAACAAGGTTTGATATCAGGTAATAATGAAGTAGTCATTCCTACAGAAGGTCTGGATGCCGGATTATATTTTGTAAAGGTTACAAATGCTGATGTTAAAGTTTTTTCTGTTAAACTTGTTATTGGAAATTAAGATTTAATTAATTAATATTTTCCTGAAGCTGGATATTCCGGCTTCAGGAATTAAACTAAAAAATCAAACAAAATGAAGAACCAAATAAGATTTAGGATAATTTTTTTGATTGCGTTATCATTTAGCTGTTCTAAAAAGAAGAAAGATGAAATAACAACACTTAAGACAGCCTTTGAAGCAATCCCTGTTAACCAATATTATTCTTCAGATCCTATACCAGACAGCCTGAAAAGTATTTACGGCAAATGGAAGTTCCTGGATTACTTTGGTAGTATTGCCGGGACGAGTGAAAAGGGAGACTTTGATTTCCTTCTTTTAAAAAATAACGGCATATACGGAATAACCAGGAATGATTCCCTAATATCCAACGGAAAACTGGACATCAGGAATTCTAATGGTGTTGTTGCTATAGATTTTATTCCGTCTAAATCTTCATTAAAACCCTATTTATCTGGTTTTTTAAAATCCCCCACTTTTAAAACTTCTGATACTTTGTTTTTAAGTGATCCATGCTGTGACTTATATAGTTATCGTTTTGCAAGGGTCAGGTAAAACTTACCACTTTCTATGGGGAGCTTGTAAGATTCCAAGTAGTTATTTTGATTAAATTTCATTATAACTAATGAGGAAATAGTTATATGGGCAGTTTTATATGGTATAGTATCGATAGGTACACTAGCCTCGCTTTTGTATATAGACATTAAATATGGTACAAAGCTATAAGAACCAACCCACACACATCATCGGCTTGCGTCCTGTGGCATGCTGATAGGAAAAACAATCATCAGGCGGAATTCGGTAAACTGGACAACCTTCCAGGTGCAGATGAGGATTGGGGAGACTCCACAGGAAGCTTGGTGGTTGGCCCAGCTGCTTGGGTAATAGTTTATAATGACGAAAATTTCAGTGACGACCATCTTATATTTGGACCTGGTTCTAGGGTCAGAGACCTTCCAGACAATGAAGATATTGATTCAATAAAGATTTTAGATCATAACCCTCAAGGTTTAGACTTTACATTATCCCCAAAGATCCCTTTTCCAAGGGATCTTTATTTTTACAAAAGTCAATCTAATCCAAGAATTTTTGCCTACATCTTTTGTGGCTATTTAAAGAAAACCACCTATAATAAAAATAGTTTTTCTTTGAACAGAATATCATTTTTCACTCATAATTCTTAGAGTAATTTTTCAGCTGATTACTAAAGAAACCCCAATCTGAAATAGGCAATGAACCATCTAAATGATTACAAAAATACGTTTCCAGGTAAAAGAGGATTTCATCAAACCTGGTTGATTGGATACTTGACTCCCTTTGTTTTATTAATGCTCTTTGATGGTTTTGAACATAAATTGTTATCTCCTCTTTAGTACGTAGACTAAAAACGGTCTCCCTTATTTTAATGATAATCTCTCCAACTTCACTTCCTTTCCGATTATCATTAATGGTTTCATCAATGGTGGCAAGATCGTAATTCACTATTAAAAATTCTTAGTTTGGTTGATGTTAAATTAATTTCCTTTTTGACTGTTCAATGCGATTTGGTAAAGTAATGGTAACCTCTTGGCAAACTAAACGATATCAAATTATATTATATTATAACGAATGAAGATGAAATATGTAAACAGTTGAATGGCAAGATTTGTCGTTGCAACCATTCCTTTTAAAGAATGTATGTTCGACAGAAATATTTGATTGTGCTGAAAATATCTATAGATTAGAGAGGTGGCAACGGTGTGATTAGAAAAGGCTAAGCGCCATGTCGATCTTGACAGTTAAGGAGATTTGCAAGTAACTGAAAATATTTATTGAAGTAATTTTAAAAGCTTTTAAAGAGAACGGTAT
The DNA here is from genome assembly GCA_014376535.1 of Cytophagales bacterium. Taxonomy (GTDB): domain Bacteria; phylum Bacteroidota; class Bacteroidia; order Cytophagales; family UBA9547; genus UBA9547. Next base: position 7,995 of record JACMRH010000430.1, read on the forward strand.
GGTCAACTTGTCACAAAATATGTTGAATTCCAATATTAGGAATTTGACCAGTAAGGAAAAACAGCTTTTGGCTTTCCTTATGTTTATGCTCACTGAGATTAAGGAGAACGAAACACCTGCTAAGGTTGATTTCTTTGGAATAGAGGCCGATATCTCAATCAATGAGAGAGAAATACACTATCAGGATTTCGTAGAGAATGGATTTGTACAGCAGGATTTTACTGACATTCTTGCTACTTTTGTCTCAGCTACTTCCAAAATTGTCACTCTACGGTCTGAGTCCAGCATTTGCAGTATGTGCATTTTCAGCAATCACGGTTATAGTGAAGCGGATAAAAAGATATTCTTCAAGTTTAACAATTCCTTTCTTTGTGAAATAGAAAGAAATAGCTTTCGGAAGAAGAAATAAGGTGCGAAGGTTTTTTTTACTCTTTTGCAAACCCTACAATCATTTGCGTCACCTCAAAAATACAACGAGCAGGTTTTCTTTACAGGAATAACAAAGTGATTAAACTGAGAGCTAGCTCCCAGTTTGTGTTTGAGTAATATTTAATGAAACGCCTTCAATTTTTTGTCTCAAAACTTCCATATCATCACTTACCTTCTTCTCAATTACCTTTGCATAGATTTGGGTGGTTCTTATACCAGAATGTCCTAGAAGCTTGCTTACAGTCTCTATTGGCACTCCATTGGTCAAGGTAATAGTTGTGGCAAATGTATGGCGGGCCAAGTGGAAAGTTAAGTTCTTTTGAACTCCACACAGATCAGCAATCTCTTTCAGGTAGCTATTTAATTTCTGGTTAGAAATGTTTGGTAACAAACTTTCAGCTGCTAAAACTGCTGGATGATTTTTATAAGTTTTGATGATTTCGTTTGCTTTCCCTAATAATGGGATCCTAACCGGCATATCTGTTTTCTTTCTGCTGGTTGTTATCCATGCTTTACCGTCCATTCCAAGAATTACGTCACTTGGTTTTAATTTCATGACATCTGCATACGCTAAGCCAGTGTAACAGCTGAAAATAAATAGGTCTTTAACTTGTTGAAGTTTTGGTATCGTAAATACCTTTTCTTCAATCCTTGTTAATTCAACCATAGTGAGAGATTCCCGGCTGGTCTTTTTAAAGCTTGCTTTAAATTTCTGGAATGGATCCTTTTCTAACCATTCGTATTTGATGGCCATGTTTATCATTTTCCTAAACCTTTCAATGTGTTTCATTGCCGTGTTCTGGCCACATGGTTTCTGATGGTCTGTAGGTTGATGAGCTTTGAGGAACATTTCAAAATCCACTAAGAACTTGTAGTTTAATTGAGAAAGGAAAACATCAGATGTCCGGAGATGCTTATCCAGGAACATTGTGATATACTTTTGAGTAGTCCCATAATTTTTTAAGGTCCCCCATTCCAGCTGGGTTTTCATGATATCGTTATGATACTTGATTAAGGAAACAAGACTTTGCTGATTTGCTGATATACCTAAATAAGGGGTTAATGGACATTTGTGGTGCTAAAAACTCTACAACGGTTTGGTAATCTTAGTTTTATGGCAACGAAAGGTTATGAATAAAAAAAGTGCTTTTATTGTTCGAGCAAAATAGTCACCA
>JACMRH010000431.1 GCA_014376535.1 Cytophagales bacterium
AATGCCACTAACATTATATATATTAGTTACAGGTTCGTCTACAGTTCCTGCATTCTTATTTCCGTCATTAAAAACCCATTCTGATTTGATAATAAACCCATCCCCCGGCTTACTGTTATTTGTAAAGTTTACAGTTAAAGGGGGGCATCCTTCGGTAACATCTGCTGTGAAATCAACAGAAGGCAAATAATAAACCTTGATATCTTTTGTTTGTTGGTCTTTTTTTCCTCCTCCAGATACTGTTAAAATTGCCTGGTAAACACCAGGAGCAGTAAAATTTCTGGTTTTTATAGCTCCAGTGCCATTATCTAAACTTTGTCCGGTAAACTTATTTTTAATTTCCCACGAATAATTTGTTATATCTGGTGTGCTTGAAGCAGTTAATGTCACAGAACGGCTACTGCATGAATCCCCTCCTGTAATCGTAAAATTAGCTTTTACCTGAGCATTTAACCTAGAAAACTGAGCGTTTAAAAAAAGTATTGCAACTATCCAGGTTATTGGAATATTTATTAAAAAAAATCTTTTTTTAATGTTTATGCAAGCCAGCATTTAGTATCTTTTCATAAAAGCGCTCCAACAACAAATATCTGAACTATTGGCAAGTATTGTATTAATGATCCAAAAAATATGCCGTGAACTTAAATTCAAATATTTCTAAATGATTAAATCTAAGTGTCCAGGAAATTAAAAAGACAAAAGCCCCCAGAAAATTACTCCTGAAGGCTTTGTTAAAGAAAATTATTTATAAGGAATTAGGCATTAAAAGGTTGATGGATATTGTTAGTTATCTCCTGCCCTTTCTGTGCAACTCTTTTAGTTACATTTTTCAAGGCCTCTTCTCCCTGACTATATAAATCATCAACATCAATACCTACTTGACTCAATACATTTTTACCTTGTTTGGTGGTAAAGAAATAGGCTAACCCAGCTGCTGCGGCTATTCCTATAATTAGTTTTATGTTCATTTTAATAAGCTTTAGTTTGTAGCAAGCTTAAAATTACCATGCCATTGGGTATTACGAATTACGTTATTGAATGTACGATTGAAAGCATAGCAAAAATTATTGATCTTCCTTGTATTTGGTGGGTTGGTTTAATATAATCGTAAATCGTTTTTCTAAAATCGTAAATCCTTTTATTCATTATGGAATTATTAAATTCTAAATGTTTAGAAACCATTGCGCCTCACGAACTAGCATCTTACAAAGACTTTTCCTACCTTTGCAGGCTGAAAAAATTATTACATGCAAGAAATCAGAAATATTGCCATCATTGCTCACGTTGACCATGGCAAAACAACACTTGTGGACAAGATTATCCACTACTCAAAACTATTTAGAGAAAACCAGGTATTTGACGACCTTATATTAGATAACAATGACCAGGAACGAGAACGTGGTATCACAATCACTTCTAAAAATGTTTCTATCCGTTACAAAGGAGTAAAAATCAACATAATTGATACACCTGGTCACGCAGACTTTGGCGGTGAAGTAGAACGTGTATTGAAAATGGCTGATGGAGTTATTCTATTAGTGGATGCTTTTGAAGGCCCAATGCCTCAAACTCGTTTTGTTTTAGGAAAAGCAATTGGCTTAGGTTTAAAACCTGTAGTGATTGTAAACAAAGTTGACAAAGAAAATTGTCGTCCGGATGAAGTATACGAATCTGTATTTGATTTGATGTTCAATTTAGGTGCTTCTGAAGATCAATTAGATTTCGTAACTCTTTACGGATCATCTAAACAAGGTTGGATGAGCTATGACTACAAAAAACCTACCGATAACATCGAAGCATTACTTGAAACTATTATCAAGGTAATACCTCCGGCACCTGTACTGGAAGGACCATTGCAAATGCAAATCACTTCTATCGATTTTTCTACTTATACAGGTAGAATGGCAATCGGTAGGGTTTTCAGAGGAACAATCAAAGAAGGCCAGCATGTAGTGCTTTGCCAGGCTGATGGTTCATTTAAGAAAAATAAAATCAAAGAATTACAGGTATTTGAAGGTTTGGCAAGGGTAAAAGTACCTGAAGCATTCTGTGGAGATATTTGTTTAATAATAGGAATTGATGAATTTGAAATAGGTGATACCGTTGCGGATGCTGAGAATCCAGAAGCGTTAACTCGTATTGCAGTTGATGAGCCAACTATGAGTATGCTTTTCACAATTAACAACTCTCCTTTTTATGGCAAGGAAGGAAAATATGTTACATCCCGACACATCCGGGACCGTCTGTACAAAGAGACTGAGAAAAACCTGGCATTGAAAGTACACAATACTGAAAGCGAAGATAAATTTCTGGTATACGGAAG
>JACMRH010000432.1 GCA_014376535.1 Cytophagales bacterium
CGGTCGTTTCAAGCCCATAAATTCATTTAAAAAAATAGTATCAATCAAATCTACAAAAAATATATACTTTAAATCCAGTTCAGTTTTATTCTTTATAAGGATAGAAATTTTCTAATTATAGATTATAGGTCTAAAAAAGCCTTACCGAGGTCTGTGGCACACAGAACGAAAGAAATAGTCTGTCTTCCACTGACCACGGAAGGACTTTCTACTTCTGGATTTTCTTCAAACTCATTGCCTCACCTCGTTCTGTGGCACACAGAACGAAAAAGTGTCCTGTGTGCCACAGGCCACGGAAGAGGACACCCAAAATCATTTTATTTAAAGCTTTCAGGTAGTTAGAAAACCTTTGTTCCCACCGGGTATCCTTTGAAGACATATCTAACTTTATGTTAATTAAATATATTAAAAAAATTAGGCATTAAAAACTCATCACCAGCGTGTCCTGACTTTAGAGTGAAAATGTGGGTTCTCGCAAAGTCGCAGAGCCGCAAAGAAGATTTGAATTAGATATGAATTATTTACTTAGCGCCTTAGCTAGAGATCCTCCAGACAAAAATCCTCCTCTCCCCGCATCAATTCCTTCTCTTTCGAAGTCTTATCCTTAAAACCCAAAAGATGCAAAACTCCATGGACCATAACCCGGTGAAGTTCACTTTCAAACGGAACAGATAGTTGTAAGGCGTTTTCTTTCACCCTTTCCACACTGATGTAAATATCACTTTCCAATGGTTCAGGGTGTTCGCTGTACCGAAAAGTTATAATATCAGTAAGGGTGTCATGGTTTAAATACTGCTTGTTGATGTCAAGCAAAAAAGTATCATCACAAAATATGTATTGAATTGCGGAAATTTTCCCGCCATGTCGCAAAGCGACAGCATGTAGCCATTTCTTGAGCCTGTTTTTCTCCTTAAGCTTAAAACTTATTAATTCAGAATGGAATGAAACAGAAGGCAATTCCTTAGTTCATGTTGAAACTCATCTCCACAACACGGCCTTCGTCTGAGAATGCAAGCTCATCGCAAAGGTTACGCATAAGGAAAATTCCTCTGCCATCAGGTTTGTTGATGTTTTCCGGCAAAGTCGGATCAGGCAAACCTTCTGGATCGAAACCCGGTCCCTGGTCTTCCACCACGAATTTGATGCTTTTCTGCTCTATGAACAGGGAGATGTTCACATTTTTACTTTTATCGCAATTATTACCATGTTTTATGGCATTGTTTACCGATTCAGTAACTGCTACCATTATGTTTCCATAAATGTCGTCAGTGATGTGAAATTTATCTTTAGCGTTGTCGATAAAACTTTCGACAATGCGAATATTTTCGGGTATTGAAGGAATCTGGATTGAAATCTTTTCCATTACGGGATAAAAATACACTTTATTGGCTAATTTTTTGAAAGTACTGGCTGACCTTTTCTTTATAGTACGGATTAAATGCCGGTGGGGTTGACCTTAGCATTTCAATTTGTTTATCTTTTTCTTTTAAATACTTCTCCAAAGCTGGCGGATACTTTCTATCTACGATCTGTTCACCTGATTTGGATTCTCTTTTTTCTTCGAATTCACGCTCCCTTTGGGCTTTTTCACTTTCCAGCAAGCGTGTTACAATATCATTCTGTCTCATAATTGTTTGCTGAGATAATTGTTTGAAAGAAAGTTCTTTTTCAGTTTCTTCCATTTTTTTAGCCAGTTCTTTCAATTGTTGCTTGCCATTTGGGTCCATTCCGCCCTTTCCTTCTGCCTCTTTCACCATCTTCCGGATAGCTTGCTGTTCTGCAATAAGCTGGGCAAGTTCCTGCGAAAGCTCTTTCCCCTGTTTACCACTTTTTTTCAAGCCATCTATTTTTTGGTTCAAGGCTTTCTGCAACTCGCTCATGCTTTGGTTAGGCTTTCCTTTTCCAGGTTTTTTACATTGTGCTCCAGAAGGCATTCCTTTCATCTTTTGCTGTTGTTGCTGCATTTGTTTCAATACATCAGACAACATTAATGCCAGATTATTCATGGAGGTCATGGCGAACTGCTGTTTTCCTGCGGAAATGTCTGGTCTTCTTTGCTTTAACGCTAAAATACTTTCGTCAACATAATCATTCATATCCCCAACTTCTTTGGTTACAAACTTTTTAATTGGAGCAACCCTTTTGGCCAAGGCATATAAACTGTCTTCAATAATTTTAGAATCGTCCTTTAATTTTATTTCTCTCTGAAGCAAAGCAATATACCTGGGATCAGTCTGATTGATCTTTTTAAACTCCTTCATTAAAGTTTCCTGCTCAAATGAAACTGATAAAAGGTTTTCAAGTAGCGAGCGCATGTCCTGAACATTTTCTTCAGCAGATTCTGAGTCCATCTTTTGTTTCATGGCAGACATCTCCTTCTGCAGTTTGTCCATTTGCTCAGCAGCACTTTTTTGCTGTTTTTCAGCTGATTTTTTGTTCCCTTTGGACAGTTCGCTTGCGCTGTTTTGCTGTTTTTCGCTTATATCTTTTTGAAGAGGATCGTTGGGCTTAAACTCATTTTTTTCTTCAAGCGTCTTGTTTAGTTCTTCCAACTCTTTCAAATCCTTTTTAACGTCTTCGAATTTTTCGTTCAATGCTTCCTGTTGTTTTTGCAGGTCCTCAGGTTTGGCTTTAGTATCGCCGGATTTTTCTGCTTGTTTTTCCTGTTCTTTAGCTAATTGAGCCAGATCTTTGATAGATTTATCCAGTTCTTTTTCAAATTTCAGCTGTTTGAACATTTCTAAAGCACGTTCCAGTTCTTTGTCAAACCGTTCCTGTTTGTTTTCAAGCTTTTCAAGAACATCTTTTATTTCACTTGTTTCGCTTTTTTCCTGCAAAAGTTTCTGAAGCTCTTCGTACAACTTCATTGTTTCATCGTCCAGGATAGCTTTCATCAATTCCTGGAGTTCTTTTGTTTTTTCAGCAAGTTCTTCATCCTGAGGACTAAACTTCTCTTCTTTCTCGTTATTGAGTTTATTTTGCTGCTGAAGGTTTTCAATTTTCTGTTTCAGTTCATTTTGCTTCTGCAATAAGTCTTCCAGACTTTTTTTGTCCTGCCAGCTCAGATCTTTTTTACTTTTAAGGTTGTTCTGGATTTTATCCAGCTGCTTGCTTAGAGTTTTTGATTGGGAAAATGAGCTTCCCAAACTTTGAGCAGTCTCTGCTTGTTTGTTTTTTAATTCGTCCTGAACATTTTTTGTTGTAGGTAATTCAAGTGAATATGTTTGAGAAGTGGCCGATTTGGCACCATTTACACCATCATTGTCCCACACTTTTACAAAGTATTCAAGCTTATCTCCTGGTTGAAGATTGAGAGAATCAACTTCCCAATGAAAAAAGAAATTCTGTAAGCTGGTAGACTTGTTGATTTTTAGCGGAAAGGAGGCATAAGCTTTCTCTGTTTTATCATCTTTAGTCCTGATCTTATAGAAAACTTTCAAAGCTGAGAAACCATAATCATCTTCAACATTTCCTCCTAACAAGATGTAATTGAATAAGCTACTGTCCTTTACAGGCAATACACTTATCCTCGGAAAAGCATCTGCAATCACATTTACCGTATATTGAAGTTCTCCGTCTCCTGAAGCCTGGTCATTCAGGAGTTTGATATTGTAATTAAATGTTTTGTTCGCAGTTTTGGAAATAGAAAATCCTTTGAAAATACCCGCCTCCAAAACGTCGGGTTCAGTTTTATCTGAAAGTTTAAAATTGATTTTGTCCGTGTAAAGGCAGCTTATATCCCAGGTTATTTTTGTTCCTTCTGGCACTGTCAAATTGCCTGTATTCTTTTCAGTTTCATTTTTCCTGTTCAGATAGGAAGGAAACACAAGTTTGGCGTTTATGCTGCCAATCAAAGGCTTGTCTATCACATTGATCGTAAACTCTTCTGAATAGAATCCTGCACCTTCAAACTGAAAAGTCTGCTCTTGCTGAAGATTATGAAATGTGTAGGAATAAAAAGCACTGTCACTTTCAGGTTGAATAATAGTTGCTGCCCCCTTGCTATAAACTTTTATGATTTCCGGGATCTCAGAACCTTGTATGATAAATTTTACTTTAAAATCTTCGTTCCGGAAGGCATTGAGATTGTTATTTTGTATTCTGAAACTGAATGGAGCAGGTTTTGGGAATATTTTATTAAAACCTGCAATCCGCTTTGGGCTATCGGTAAAAAGGCCAGGAATTAAACACGCTCCCGCCAAAGCCACTAAAACAACCGGGATTAAAAACCTTAAATGTCTTTTATTTTCCCTCAGGTCAATGGCCTGGTCAAAAGGAATACCGGATAATTCTGCTGATTTTTGTTTTATACTAGCGAATGCGAGACTGTTACCATCAGATAAAGCCCTTAATTGAAGAAGATTTAGCAATTTGTCCTTAACATCAGGAAAAATAACGCCAAGTTCCGCCGCCGCTTTTTCATCTGATATAAGCTTTTCAGCATTGAGCATTGAATACAAAGGTTTGAACAGCAATATATAGCCAGTGACTGTTACCAAACCAATAAAGGAAAACAAGAAAACAGCCCGGACTACACTGTTAAACCATCCAAAATATTCGAGTAAGCTGATGATAAAAAAGTATCCCAGCCCTATGGCGATAAAAAACAATAAACCTTTAATAAGAAGATTAAGGTAAAATCTTCTTTTATATTGTTTTACAGAATGATAGAGCCCTTCAGGAAGAAGTTCTTTAGCCATGGAATCCAAATAATCTGGTAAATTTAA
>JACMRH010000433.1 GCA_014376535.1 Cytophagales bacterium
ATTAAGTTCAGACGAAAAACTTGGCGCTAAAATTGGATACGATTTTCAGGTTTTAAAAATGATAAGGGACGCAACTCCAGAAAATGCCATTATCCTAATGCCTCGTCAGGACACGTGCTACAGTGTAAGAAAAAGAGAAGGAGGCCAGAATTTGAGTGGAGGTGGTTTACATGTTAAGATTTGGTCTCAATACTATTTATATCCTCGTCGTGTAGTTTATGATCAAAGCAAAGATCCGGACCTTGAAAAGGCAAATTACTTAGCAATAATTGGGGGTAATGGATACGATAAATTAAAATCCCCTGTAAAAGAAAAAGTAGATTACACTGTCTTCAAACTAAAATAAAAAATGATGATTTTTTTAGTATTGTTTATTGTTTGGTTATTTGGTTATTCAGTTATTTCACTGATTATAAAAGAGATAAACCTGGTTTTAAAAGTTAGTTTATCAATGCTGATCGGCTTGGGATTTCAGGCAATTTTCATGCTGGTATTCGATCTGACAGGTATCCCTATAACTTTATACAGCCTTTTGGGAGCTTCGTCTTTTATAACAGCAATTATTTCTATTAAAAAATATCCGGTATATATAACTGATTTTCATAGGTTAAAGAGTAAAAATTTAGGTTTAGCACAAATAAATTTTGCATGGTTGTTTTTTCTTGGGATCACAATTTATGTTTTGTATGGTATTTCAATGAAAGGCATTTATTGGCCCGTTGCAGAATACGATAGCGTGACTGGTTATGATTTCATGGCAAAAATGATCTCATCTGAAAAAGTCCTGAAAGTGAGCATATTTCAATTTTCAACTAATTCCATTGAAGTTCCCCGATTTATTTATCCTCCTTTAATTGCCGGAAGTTATGCTCTGCAACATATGTGTGGAACAACCTCACCCAGAATTATACCTGCCATATTTTTCATATGCTTGCTAGTGGGATTTTATGGTTCAGCAAGGTATTTCACCTCCAATTTAGCAGCTATGATAGCGACTGCATTTTTATCAGTGACGCCAGAATTATGTTCGCATGCTGCGCTTTCTCTAACAAATTTGCCAAACGCAGCTTATGCCTCTCTATCATTGATTCTTTTTTACCTCTATATTTTAAAAAAGGAAACTTCATGGCTATACCTTTCTGCTTTGATGATGGCATTGACGCTTTATTCAAGAAGTGACAGTATTGTTTTCTCTGGCGCAGCTATGATTGTATTATTTTATGACGCTTTTAAATCTAAAAATTTCAAGCCTTTTATAATCTATTCATGCATTGCGAATTCGTTATTTGTCTCATGGACATTGTATACAAAGTATGTTCTTCATTCAAACTCTTCGGACTTCTTTGAGAAAACCCTTTTCTGGAATCCGGAAAAACTAGACAAAATTTTCACTTACATCGGCGATTTTTTAGTTTGGGACACTCAACTGTATGGTATTGTTTTCTGGCTATTTTTCCTTCTATTAATTATCAATTTCAGATATTTAAAGCATGATTTAACGCAATTCATAATAGTTTCTTTGGTAGCCTGGGTGTTTTACACGTTTCTATATTACCAGATGAATTACATTCAGGCTTCATTAGATGCTTTTATGAAGGCATCCTATAAGCGGGGGATGTTTTGCTTCGTTCCATTAGTTTGGTTTTATATCATTTGTAACAAGCGCTCAGTATGGGCATTTAATAAAATCGATCAGTTTTTGTATAAATAATATGTTATTAAAAAATCTCAGGATATTATCGGTCATTCTAGTTCTTTATCAGAGTTTCGCTTACGGCCAAGGTACTCAAAATGTAATGCAGCTTACAGGTTTAATTGTGGGTGGAGATAGTCTATACGGCATTCCTGGGGTGCATATTTATGTTCCAAAAGCAGGAAGAGGCACTTCAACAAATTATTATGGGTATTTTTCTCTTCCAACACAGGTGGGAGATAGTGTTGTTATAAGTGCAATAGGGTATAAATCAAAAGATTTTATCATTTCTTATAATGAAAAGAAAAGTATTTCACTAATTATAGAATTAAAGGAAGACACCACTGTTTTGCCTTTATTAGAGATCTTCCCCTATCCAACCGAAGAACTATTCAAACAAGCATTTCTATCCTTGAAAATGCCTGATAATGTATACAATGGCATCAGTATCAACGATCAGATAATGAGCAGGGTAACACATGCAAACAAGACAGATACCAGAAGCTATTATTTATACAAGGCATCAAACAGACAGAGCTTTGTTTTAATTGACGCTTTTGCCTGGTCCAGGGCTATAAAAGACTTAAAAAACAGAAGAGCAGTAAAAAGAAGAAAAGAAAAAGGTATGGAGGACTAAAATTTTTATCTGTGCATTCTATTAAATTATTAACTATTGAATCTTAACAATTACTAAAAATTGTCCTGCAACCCTATTTACCCAGATGAATCAATCCAAATTATTGGAGTGATATTTTGCGGAGGTAAAAGTACCAGAATGGGGACCGATAAGGGGTTGATCAGGAAAAATGGCAAATCCTGGGCGCAAATTGCGGCCGAAAAAATTGAAAACTTAAATTTCCAAGCTTGCTTTTCAGTTAATGCAGAACAATTCCCAATTTACTCAGAACTATTAGGTGAAGAACTTTTAGTAACAGACAGTGTTTCAATTCATGGACCTTTGGCAGGTTTGCTTAGTGTCCATAATGTTTATCCTCACCATGATTTATTCATACTTGCTTGTGATTTAATAGATATTTCCTCAACATTATTAAATAAAATCTATGTTGAGTTCCGGAACAGAGAAGGAGAACATGATTTCTTTGTTTTTTCCAATGATGGGAATTTTGAACCTTTACTTGGAATCTACACCAGGGAAGGACTTCAGAAATTAGCTGACCTATATAATCTGAACCAGCTTGAAAAACACAGCATGAAATATATTCTGGAAATAGGAAATACTTTTACTATTGATTTGTCAGAAAGTGAAAAGGAGCTGTTTACAAATTACAACAATCCGGAACTTCTTTAATTCTCAAACCTGAATAATGCCTTTCACTGCAGAAGCAATTTTAGAAGACCTAAAACGAAAAAAGTATGCACCTGTATATTTTCTTCAGGGAGACGAACCTTTTTATATAGACCTAATAGCCAACTATATAGAAGAAAATGCTTTACAGGAACATGAAAAAAGCTTTAATCAGATAATAGTTTACGGAAAAGAAATAAATCTCCCTACCCTACTATCTCATGCCAGACGTTTCCCAATGATGGCAGACAGGCAAGTGGTTATAGTGAAAGAAGCCCAGGAAATGAGCGACCTGGAGAAAGACGGAAAAGGAAACCAGGGCAATCCGCTTTTAACTTATTTAAAAAATCCGGTTACAAGTACTATTCTGGTTTTTTGTCATAAATACAAAACTCTTGATGCCCGAAAATCTGTTTACAAAGAACTTGACAAAACAGGCATTGTAGTCAATACTAAAAAACCGTATGAAAATAAATTGCCTGAATGGATTACAAGCTATGTCAAAAGTATCGGTCTGACAATTTCACCAAAAGGTGCATTACTTCTGGCAGACTCTGTAGGTGTTGATTTAAGCAGAATTGCAAATGAAATTAACAAAGTTAGAATCAACCTTAAAGATAAAAAGGAGATTGACGAGAACGATATTCATAAATATGTTGGACTAAGCAAAGAATACAACCCTTTCGAGTTGTGCAATGCACTGAAAGATAAAAACATTTTCAAGGCAAACCAGATATTGAAATATTTCGCTTCAGATACCAAGGGAAATCCCGCAATCCAGGTCATCTCTGTTCTTTATAATTTCTTTGCAAAGGTTTTTCAGGTACAATATAGTCTTCAAAAAGACGAACCTGCTTTGGCATCATTACTTAAAACCAATCCATATTTTGTTAAGGATTATGTTGTCGCATCTAAGGTTTATCCTCCCTTAAAAGTAGCCGAAATAATACATTTTCTAAAATTGGCGGACATGCAAATCAAAGGTGTGAATGCAAATAACATTGGCGAAGAAGAAATCCTTAAAGAATTAGTTTTCAAAATATTACATTAATAATTTTTTATTATTGAAGTATATTTTTTCTGCTCCAATCAAACTATATCTTGTAAGTTAAATTAATCCACTTTTTATGAAAAAAAATTATTTAGGAATTTTAGCATTCATTTTTACTGCCATTTTCGGAGGAATAATTTATATCAAAACAGCGCTCCCTGCAATTGGCAAACCAGAAGAAATTACACTCGATAATTCAAAAGAACAAATTGAAAGAGGTAAATATTTGGCTAACAGCGTTTGCGCTTGTATGGATTGTCATCCACAAGAGAATAGTCAAAATTTGCCGGGACTCTCAAATCTGACGCTTTAGTAAAGATGGTTCAGCGGTTTTCCGGTTATTCCATATTTAAATTATGGCCAAATGGATACTGATATATAAAATCTAAAGTAGCCTATTTAAGAACTTTATCTCCGGTAGAAAATAATATTCCAGAATCTTCCGCAGATTTCCCAATGAACCTGATAATCACTACCATTCCACGAAAAGCGAATCCAGTTAAAAAACCTGACCCCTCTGATGTTCTAGAATATGACAAGTATTTAGTGGATGCAGCTGCTTGTGCTGAATGTCATACCCAACAGGAAAAAGGACAAAAAGTAAAAGAAATGGATTTTGCAGGAAGATTTGGATTTTCCTTGCAAAATGGATTTGTTCTTTTGGCTAATTTCACTCCTCGCGAAACTGGTTTATTAAACTATAGTAAACAAGCCTTTGTAAATAGATTTAAAATTTATGCAGACAGTTTTTATGTAGATCCGATGGTAGAAGAAAATGGATTTCAAACTGTTATGCCTTGGAAA
>JACMRH010000434.1 GCA_014376535.1 Cytophagales bacterium
ATTTAGCGGGTGTTAACTCTTCCCGTTGTATTGTAGTGATAAATAAAGATGCCGAAGCACCCTTCTTTAAATCTGCAGACTATGGAATTGTCGGGGATGCATTTGAAGTTATTCCAAAATTAACTGAGGCATTTAAGAAGGTTTTATAGCAAAACCTTCTTAAAGTTTTCTATTTGTTGAAATCTTTAAGGAAGACATCCTTCCGAAGGATGTCTTCCTTAAAAAGAAGTCTATGCGATCGTAATTTCCTTCTCCAAATAAACATCCTGTACCAAATTTATCAGTTCAACTCCTTCTTTGAAAGGTCTTTGAAAGGCTTTTCTACCCATAATTAAGCCCATTCCTCCAGCTCTCTTGTTAATAACAGCAGTTGTTACTGAATCCTTAAAATCCTCTTTTCCACTTTCACCGCCCGAGTTGATTAATCCAATTCGTCCGCTGTAACAATTTAAAACCTGGTACCTGCAAAGGTCAATTGGGTGGTCTGTGGTGAGTTTTTCATAAACCAAAGGACTTGTTTTGCCATGCTTGGTTGCCAGATACCCTCCATTGTTAGTAGGCAATTTCTGCTTAATGATATCGGTTTGGATGGTTACGCCAAGGTGATTGGCCTGGCCGGTAAAATCAGCGGAATTATGATAATCAATGCCGTTTACTTTAAATGCATTGTTCCTAGTGTAGCACCAAAGAATGGTAATCATGCCGAGTTCATGCGCATATTCAAATGCTTCTGCAATTTCTTTTAACTGCCTCGTACTTTCTTCTGATCCCCAGTAAATGGTTGCCCCAACTCCAATAGCGCCCATATTCCAGGCATTTTTTACTGAACCAAATAAAACCTGGTCGTAGCGGTTTGGGTAACTTAAAAACTCATTGTGGTTGATTTTGACTATAAAAGGTATGCGGTGTGCGTATTTCCTACTTACAATTCCTAACACTCCGAAAGTAGAAACTACTGCATTACAACCTGCTTCGATGGCCAGTTTTACTATATTTTCTGGATCAAAATAAAGGGGATTTGGAGCAAACGAGGCACCTGCACTATGCTCAACTCCCTGGTCAACAGGCAAAATACTGCAATAACCAGTGCCACCTAACCTGCCATGATTAAGCAAGGTTTGCATTCTTCCCAAAACCTGGTTATTTCGGTTGCTGTTAATCCAGATCTTTTCTACATGGTCCGGCCCAGGCTGATGCAAAAGTTCTTTTGGGATCGCTGTACAGGTGTGTTGAAGCAAATTGTCGGCCTCGCCAGCTAAAAGTTCTGAAATTCTGGTTGAAATCATGGCTTAATGAAGTTTCTTAAGGATTTTGGTTATTAAGTTATCTGGGGAAGCTCCATATCCGGTCACGTAAACACCTTTGACACCTGTCTTAGATTGTATGGCGTAAACCGTTGCTTCATCTCCCGGATCTGTATTTCCTTCATATCGGTAGATATCTACAATTTCGAAATCTTCCGGATGGAACTTTTCGTTATTGTGTGTTTTGAAGTTTTCTTCCAGGTTAAAATCAATGTTAAATCCTTGTTGATTGAAAGCTTTCAGAGCTTCTGTTACAGTTCCATAGTGTACTTTCTTTTCCATTATTTCTTCTTTAAAATATCTCTGACAAATGTTTTTTGTTCGATTCTATTGTTTTCCAGACATCTTCCATTCTGCCGCTCAGCATCAGTTTTCCCATGCTCATGGCCATTCCTTTCATTTGCTTGAATGAAATTTTAGGAGGCATTGCAAGCGCATTAGGGTCAGTTAAAATATTCAAGAGTACAGGTCCGTTGTAAGCAAAAGCCTTTTCTACAGTGCTTTCCACTTCACTGGGATCATTTACAGTAAAAGATAGCATTCCCATGGCTTCGCCAATTTTAGCAAAATCAGGATTCACCATATCAGTTTGCCAGTCAGGTAACCCTGAAACCTCCATTTCCAGCTTCACCATTCCCAAAGAATGATTGTTGAAAATGATGACTTTGACGGGTAATTTATATTGAACAATGGTCATCAAATCTCCTAAACTCATGGAGATTCCGCCATCACCGCACAAAGCAATTGTTTGTCTTTCGGGGCATGCCAAAACAGCACCTATTGCCTGTGGCATTGCATTGGCCATTGAGCCATGGTTAAAAGAGCCTAACAATGTCCTTTTGCCTGTTGAATTTAAATACCGGGCTGCCCAAACGCATGTCATGCCTGTATCTACGGTGAAAATTGCATCTTGAGTAGCTAGTTTATCTATAGTAGCTGCTACAAATTCCGGGTGAATAGCTCCGGCAACACCGGGATCGTTTACATAAGTTTGTAAATGTTCTTTTACTTCCTGGTAATAGTCAAGTTGTTCTTTTAGAAAGGTATCGTCAGTTTTCTTGTCTATTAAAGGTATCAAATCAATGAGTGCATGTTTAATATTCCCGCACAGCCCCATTTCCAGTTTCGCCCTTCTCCCAAGTTTCTCTGGAGCTATGTCTATCTGGATTATTTTGTTTTTGACAGGCATGAAATCAGTATAAGGAAAATCTGTTCCCAGCAACAGCAATACTTCAGATTCGTGCATGCTTTTAAAAGCAGAAGGCAATCCAAGCAAACCAGTCATCCCAACTTCATTTGTATTGCCGTGCTGAATTCCCATTTTCCCTTTAAAAGAATAGCCTACTGGCGCGTTTAACAGTTGTGATAAAGCAACTATTTCCTCATGGGCTTCATCAGCACCGGTTCCGCAAAAAATTGTTACAGTTTTATGGCTGTTCAAAATATCAGCAAGTAGCTGAAGTTCATATAGAGCAGGTTTTATAACTTGTTTAGTTTTAAATATTTGCATTGCCGTTGGGCTTTGCACTGCATCCATTTCAGTTAAGTCGCCAGGCAAACCAATAACTGCAACACCATTTCTATGTATGGCATGCTGAATGGCTGTCTGAAACATTCTTGGAAACTGCTCGGGGGTAACAGCCAACTGATTATAGCAACTACAATCTTCAAATAATTTAATCGTGTTTGTTTCCTGGAAAGAATCAGTTCCAAATTCTGTAGAATGTATGGTTGAAGCAATAGCAATGACCGAAGCACGGGATTTATGCGCATCGTATAATCCATTTATCAAATGCACGTGTCCCGGACCGCTGCTTCCGGCACAACAAGCAAGGCCTGTTAACTGAGCTTCGGCACTGGCGGCATAAGCTCCTGTTTCTTCGTGCCTCACATGGGTCCATTGAATATTTCCGTCCCGGCGCACAGCATCATTCACGAAGTTCAGGCTGTCGCCCGTTACTGCATAAATTCTTTTAATTCCTGCTTGTTTGAGCATATCAACAAGCTGTTCTGCTACATTTTTACTCATTATCTAAAGATTTGGTCGGCAGTTTATTAGGTTAGTTTTATATATTCTGCTTTTACTAATTTCATATCATGTGAAAATTCATAAAGTTTTGGCGCACCGGTTACCAGTTCAATATTTGCAATTTCTTCGGGACTGATATTTTCCAGGTACATCATCAATGCCCTTAAACTGTTTCCATGAGCAACGATGAGTACATTTTTACCCTCTTTTAGTTTGGGTACGATTTCCTTTTCATAATACGGGACCACCCTGTCGAACGTGTTTTTAAGACTCTCTCCCTTTGGTGGAATTTCTGTAAAACTTCTGCGCCACAGCATTAATTGCTTAACACCATATTTTACCCCAGTATCAGCCTTGTTTAATCCTTGCAGCTCACCATAATTTCTTTCATTTAATGATTCAGATTTAATCATGGGAAGTTGTGTTTTCATTTCCTGTTGCATAATTTCCAACGTACTGATGGCACGTTTTAGTACTGAAGTAAAGGCAAAATCAAAATGATAAGGCTTTAAAACCATCCCGGCGTGCTGCGCTTCCTGCTCTCCAAGGTGAGTTAGGGCCACATCTGCCCAGCCAGTAAAAAGGTTTTTAAGGTTCCAGACAGATTGACCATGACGTACTATAACAAGTAAAGCCATAAAAATTAAGAATATGATTTGGGTAAATATACATTTGTGATATTTCCTTTCAGGGCTTAATGGATTAAATAACAGTTAAATAGATAATGGTATTGACAATGCGATTAATCTAATTCTCCTTATTTTTATTTCTTAATTTATTTTATGAACAAGCATTATTTATCCCTACTGATATTTTTGGTAATGGCATTTTTGTCTGTTTCCTGTACAAAATACCGAATTGAAAGTGAACCTTTTACAGAGGACTATTATAATATTGACACTGCCAAAATCCAAAATGGGGGAGTACAAATAATATCTGTTGAGACACCAAAGGGAACATTCAATGTATGGACAAAGCGGATTGGCCATAATCCTAAAGTAAAAGTTTTATTGCTCAACGGAGGCCCAGGTGCCACACATGAGTATTTTGAATGTTTTGAAAATTTTCTACCGAAAGAAGGAATAGAATTTATTTATTACGATCAACTTGGCTGTGGCAATTCAGACAATCCAAATGACACTGCTTTGTGGGATTTGTCACGCTACGTAGAAGAGCTTGAACAAGTAAGAAAAGCATTAAACCTGAATAAGGATAATTGCTATTTGCTCGGACACTCTTGGGGAGGAATCCTTGCAATGGAGTATGCTTTGAAATACCAGTCTAATATTAAAGGACTTATTATTTCCAATATGATGGCGAGCTGCCCGGATTATGGAAAATATGCTGATGAGGTTTTAGCTCCACAAATGGACCAGAAAGTATTGGACACAATCCGACAGATAGAGAAAAAAAAGGATTTTAAAAATCCTCGTTATATGCAACTGTTAGAAAACAACTATTATGTACAGCACTTATGCCGGATGCCATTAGGAAATTGGCCCGAACCCATTACCCGTTCCCTGGGCAAATTGAATAGTTCTCTCTACGTAACTATGCAAGGGCCAAGTGAGTTTGGGATTTCCGGAAAACTTGAAACCTGGGACCGGTTCGAACTTCTTTCAACATTGAGCATTCCAGTACTTTCTATTGGGGCGAAATTCGATACTATGGACCCAGAGCACATGAAAAAAATAGCTTCTAAAGTTCAAAAAGGTTCTTATTTGTGCTGTCCAAATGGAAGCCATTTTTGTTTTTATGATGACCAGAAAGTATATTTTGAAGGGCTAATCCGGTTTTTAAAAGAAACTGAAAACAATTAAAAGATTCATAATGACTACAGAAAGTAAAAAATTAACCCCGAACGGCCGTATCTGGATCGATACAGATGAAGGTCCGTTTTTAGGATATGGAAGAATAGAAATTTTAGAAAAAATAAGGGAAACTGGTTCTTTAAGAAAAGCCTCTATTGAAATGAAAATGTCTTACCAACAAGCCTGGAACCTGATTAAGCAGATGAACGAGAGGATAGGAGAACCTTTGGTTTTACTTTCACGAGGCGGCTCAGGAGGTGGGTCGACTTTGCTTACAGATAAAGGAGAAAAAGCCATTAATGCCTTTCATCAGTTTAATGAAGCATTTCAGTTATTTTTAACGGAAACCAAAATTGAATTTTAAGAAATTAATACATAGTTTCGTTGTTCTTAAATATGGATAACGATGGTCAGGCTATTATTTTTCCTTCTGTTTATCACCTTTTGCAGTTTTGCACAATCTGATTTTCTTCAGGTTGACACCTCTCAAAATCATGAACTGGATGAAGTTGTGATCACCGCTTCTAAAAAGAAGGAAAAGTTATTGCAATCGCCAGTAAGTATAGAAAAAATGGAACTTATGGATATTCGCCGAAGTGCCCAGCCATCTTTTTTTGATGCTATCGAAAACCTGAAAGGTGTTCAGGTAATAACTCCAAGCATGGGTTTTAAAGTAATTAATGCCCGTGGTTTTACGAACACAACTAATGTGCGGTTTGTACAAATGGTAGATGGTATGGACAATCAGGCACCACATATCGGGGCTCCAATAGCAAATTCTATGGGGCCAACAGATCTTGACATTTACAGAGTTGAAGTTGTACCGGGTACTGCATCAGCTATGTACGGAATGAACGCCATCAATGGTACTGCCAACTTCATTACAAAAGATCCATTTCAGTTTCAGGGATTGACTCTTCAGCAAAAAACTGGTGTAAACCATGTGAATGATTATAACACAGATGCAACCCCATTCTCCGAAACAAGTTTAAGGTTTGCTAAATCCTTCAAAGAAAAATTAGCTTTTAAAATCAATGGGGCAATTATGAAAGGAACAGATTGGTACGCAGATAATCGGACTGACCTAACTCCAAATGCAAATATTTCGACAAATCTACCTAGTGAACAAAATCCGGGAAAGGACCAGGTCAATGTTTATGGAGATGAGTCCGGGAACAGAAAAACACTTACCCTAGGAGGAAAACAATATGTAGTCAGCAGGACCGGTTATGATGAAAAAGATGCCACCAGTTATGATTTGCAAAACTTAAAGGGTGATGCAAGTTTGTATTATAAGCCCAGATCAACTATTGAAATTTCATACATTTATCGTTTCGCCTATTTAAACACAACTTACCAGCGTACGAACAGGTTCCGGCTGGACGATTATCTCACTCAACAAAATGGGGTTTCTCTAAAGTCAAACTCAATCCAGTTTAAAACATATCTGACAAGTGAAAACACAGGCCGTTCTTATAATATCCGTTCAATGGCTGAAAATATAGACCGAAGTTATAAGTCAGACGATCAATGGTTTAAAGATTTTTCTAAGCAATTCAATAAAAGTATTTCTGATGGAAACAATGTTTTCGGGGCACTGAACAATGCCCGTGGGTTTGCCGATTATGGTAGGCCTCAGCCAGGCTCAGACGCTTATTCTGATCAGGTAAGCAATCTAAGAAATATCAATAATTGGGATTATGGTGCTGCTTTAAGGGTCAAATCATATTTGTACCATGCAGAGTTTCAACATGACATTTCAAAGGAATTTTTAGACAAGCAGTTCAGGCTGAACTTTATGTATGGATTTGATTTTCGAAATTATACCATTATTCCTGATGGAAATTATTTTATCAATCCCGAAAGTCCTGGCAAAAATCTTCAATATTGGAAAGTAGGAGGGTTTATTCAGGCAACAAAGTATTTTGTTGAAGACAAAATTAAAATTAATGCAGTCTTCAGAATTGATAAAAACCAATATTTCCATCCAAAATTAAACCCTCGTATTTCAATTGTGTATTCTCCTGAAAAGAAGCACAATTTCAGGGCTTCTTTCCAGCAAGGATATCGTTTTCCAAGTTTGTTTGAGGCATTCTCCAATATCAATAGCGGAGGGGTGAAAAGGGTAGGAGGTTTGCCAGTAATGTCTAATGGAATTTTTGAAAACAGTTATCTGAGGTCTTCCATCGACGCATTTCAAAGTGCTGTTACCACTGATGTAAATAAGAACGGATTAAGCACAGCACAAGCCATTGCAAAAAATCAATCATTGTTGAAGAGGAATAATTACACTTACCTGCAACCAGAAAAAGTAACAAGTTTTGAAGTTGGCTATCGCACCGAACTTTTGAAAGGCGAGCTTTATCTTGATATGGACTTTTACTATAATATTTATAATAACCTCATTGCGCAGGTTGAAGCAAACATTCCTAAAACGTCTAATCCTGACAGTCTGGCAACTTATTTAAATGATAAGAAAAAGCAAGACCGCTACCGGCTCTGGACAAATTCAAAAACTATAACTTACAATTATGGCGGAACTTTTGGGCTAACTGCCAAACTCCCCAAAAATTACAAACTTGCTGGCAATATAACTTATGCAAGGCTTAACCGCAAATCAGGTTCTGATGGTTTGGAAGACGGATTTAATACCCCGGAATGGATTTACAATCTAAGCTTTGGTAACCCTTTTTTGTATAAAAATCTGGGCTTCAACGTGAATTATCGGTGGCAAAAATCTTACTTATGGCAATCATCCCTGGCAACCGGCGATGTTCCGGCATATTCAACTATAGATCTTCAGTTTCAGTATCTTATCAATAGAAACCTGAACGTAAAAATTGGGGGAAGTAATCTCTTCAATCAATACTATGAAAGTTTTAATGGCGGCCCCTCAGTTGGCGGATTTTATTATTGTACCATTACTCTTGGCTCCATTTGAGGTTTAAATCCCATTAAAATTGAATTAGTTAAAGATTGACTTCTTTTTAATACAGTAATTTGCTGTAGACAATTCATAACCACATGTTTGCAACGCTGGCCATCATTTTTATAGTAAGTTACCTAGCGTTTTCTCTAAGTGCTATTTGCGGAGGTGGCGCTGGACTGATGCTTATCCCTGTTTTAGGACGGATTCTTCCTGTCAGTCAGGTTCCGGCAGCACTTTCCATCGGTACATTCATTAGTTCGGCATCGAGGATATTTGCTTTTTTCTCCAAAATCAGGTGGGATATTGTGAAATGGTTTGTTCCCGCTGCATTGCCAGCTGTGTGGCTAGGGGCATGGCTGCTCAAATTCGTAAATCCAATATACCTCGAGCTATCTATGGGATTGTTTTTAATAAGCAATCTTTTTTCTCTGTTTAAAGCAAAAAAAGAAGTTAAGCCAGGCAAAAAATCAAATTTTAAATTGCTCATTATAGGTTTTTTAGCTGGTTTTTTGTCTGGCCTTACCGGCGCAGTGGGATTACTTTTCAACAAATTCTATCTTCAGTATGGCTTGTCAAAAGAAGAAATTGTGGCCACAAGGGCTGCGAATGAAGTATTAATGCACTTGCTTAAAATTGTTCTTTATACTTTGTTCGGGCTTATCTCTATAAAAGTATTATCAGTAGGATTAACTGTAGCCATCTCAGCCTTGCTTTCCACCTGGACCATGAAGTGGCTTCTGCCAAAGCTAAGTGAGTTATTTTTCAAATATTTAGGTTATTCTGCCATGGTTTTAAGTGGATTTGTAATGCTTTCGCAGTCTGGCCAAACAATCCTCTCTCAAAACAAGGGCAATGTCTCTTTTACACCAATAGCAGAAGGCATAGAAACAAAGCTTCAATGGCAAAAATCTAATTTCTCTATTGAGTTTGCCTATGACGATGGTTTCGAGTATGAACAGCAAATACCCTTTGAAGAATTAGATAGCGAAAGAATGCAGATAGTATTGAGCCAAAAGAAATTAGCTGATAAAATAATTATAGAAGAGGTGTATGGAATTGGAACTAAGTCTTACGAAGCTTATTTTTTCCATAATAACCAACTAAGCCATCAGATAGATTTCAATTAGTAAGGCATCTAATTGTTGCTTAATTTATATTATTTTGTCCTTAATGGCATTATTTTTATAGAAAAATAGTAAGTTCAGATGAAAATATTATGAAAAATGAAATCAGAAAACAAAATGAGGAGCAGGCACTGAGGATTTTTAATATTTGCAAACAGGCACAATATTCTATTTCAAATATTGAGAATGAACTTATTTATGGTATAACTCCGGATCCGGGTGTTTACCAGGTAATAGAACGATACAAAAGAGAAATAGATTCTTTGGCCGATAAATATCTTGGCCATATAGAAGAATGTTCTCAGGATTTAATTTTGGTTGATCCGGAAATGATTAATGGATTGAAAAATACTGTTGATTTGATCACCAATAATCTAAGAAATTATTTCATATCGGTAAATAAATCTATAATAAACAAAGGTTCTACAAAACCCACACATTTGTTCTTTCCTGATTATTTGTAGCTTATAACTAATTTAGATTACTGCTTACTAGTTATTTGAAAGTATTTATATTTAAAATAGGCTTTGAATCTTCTAAACAATTTGATTTTTCTTGGTTATTCTGCTTTGATTATTTTTTTAATCTTTTCATTTATTTGCAAGAAATAAACTCCTGGTTTAAGTTGTGATACAGGAACACTAAATGAATTTTCGGCAGGGAAAGAATTTTTATATACTACTGCTGATCTGAGATCAGTGATTTTAATTGTATTATTTCCTTTTGTTAGCAGACTTCCTTCAATAGTTAAATAGTCAGAAGTAACAGGCATTGGATAAACATTTAAATCAGATTCCTTTACATAGGAAATGCCTGCGATGTCTCCTGTTGTAATTCCAATAGTTGGTGCAAATTTTACTTTAAATTTACCACCTTCCCCGGCAGCAATCGAAAGTGTTCGGGAATTGGAGTTTAAATTTGAATATGGCAAGCCATTTAATGTCACGCTTTCTATAGTTAATTTATTATCAGCGATCTCAAAAGGTGTTAATTTATGAGATTGTGCATGTTCTTGAGGAGAAAAATAGTAATATAATTCAACTGGCTTATTGTATAAATAAACATTGCCATATAAATATACATAATAAGCCATTTCTGACATATGGTAGCCCGATTCCCAGTAATCACCTTTAGGGTAGGTTGTAACCAAACCATATGTGTTTACGTCTGTATAGGATCCTCCATTTTTATAATCTATCAAATGGGTTTCTACAAATTTCATGCAATCGTCAGCAAATTTCAGATACCTTACTTTTAAAATCGGATCGTCAGTTATGGTACTATTTAAAATTCCGCCAAGAATTCCCTGCTCCTGAGTCCATGCATTTTTCTGCCCGGTTTTTTGGAAATAATAAATTCCTCCATAAGTATTGTCATAATAACCACGATCCAGAACTTCGTTAAGAACCTGCTGTGCTTTAGACTTGTAAATTTCCTTAGGCTCAAGCAAATAAGCTCTTCCTAATTGCCAGGAACATTTTACAGCATGACCATTAAACAATTCTTTACCAAAAGGAACCCAATCTGCATTAGAAAATTCATTTATAAGTGGAGATGTGCTTAAACTGTAGGATAATGGTAGTATTTTATCGGTAATCCTGTCCGCTAATGTCAAAAAGCGTGTCTTATAAGAAGGATCAAGATTTCTGGTTGCCATTAATGCAGCATGAGTTGTCATTGCATCAGCAGTTGGTGTAAAACCTTTATCTTGAGGAGCACTCCAGTCCTGATTGGCTAGGTCATAATAACCTTCAATACCAGCTCTGTTGTCCCAAAGTTTGGTATTAATTTCATTCAAGCCCTTATACAGCCATGTACTATCATAGTCTTGACCGTCTGCGAAATTATACTTTCCATTGGTAGCTTCATTCATGGCGCCACAACCCAATAAGGCATAATGTTGTGTATAACTCCATTTTCCAACATGATACATATTGTTCTTTGGATCAGATCCATCAGAATTAGCTGAATAATACCACCCGCCATTCACTTTATCCCAAGCATTAATATAAATGAACTTTAAAGCATGTCTAGCAAGTTTTAAGTATTTAATATCACCTGTTAACATAAAACCACGCGTAAAGGCATAAGCCAGCCTTGACTGAGCAGCAAAACTTTTTATATCTGTAGGTTTAAAATTGCCTGTACCGCTTACTTCGTTATAAAAGCCACCATTTATTGTATCCTTATATTTCGACCAAAAGTTAACCTCGTTTAAAACAATGTTTTTTGCCTGGTCAGGATCTTTTAATGAGGTGCTTTGCAATTGAGCATACAAATGTGTGTTGAAAGTATAAACACACAACAGTAATAGTAATTTTATTGAGTTCATATTATTAAGTGGATTTTAAAAATACTAGCTATTCATGTAAAAACCTAGGAGTATACATATAAAAGTTACTTGACAATCTTTCAAATACGGTTATTACTAAACTTATTTAATTTTGGGAAAGAAATTGTCTAAACCCAAATGGGATAAAAAATAAAGAGCCATCGTTGTGGATACGAGTGGATCTGAGCAATATTTGTACAGCAACAATTGAGAATATTGTCCTTTGAAGGTCATCTTTATAATATAAGCCAGAGGTTTATTTTTAACATACACTCGCAACTTGTGAGCAAGGGCGGGGAAAGTTTATTTCGTCTTGCCTCATTCATAGATTATCTATATTATTATATAAGATTAAATTGCTTAGATGAAACTTTCAATCCTCACTTTCATGCTTTTAATGTGTCCCACTTTTAAAACGAAGGATTTTACTACATATTTTCAATATGCTGAAACTTATGCCAATATTCTTAAATTAACTAGAGGTTATGATTATAATGATCCAGGGTATGCTGATGAGGAATACGGAAAATTGATCACCTTAACTATATCTCAGAAAAATAAAGTTAAGGTTGGAGAGGTTTATAACTTCCCTTCATCTTTCATAAAAGGTGAATATGAGAATTGGACTGCAGGAGATGCTACCAATATTAAAACATTCTCCGGCTCATTCGGAATAATTTCTATTAACAATGAAGAAATTGAAGTTTTCATTAGAACAGAGAACACAGAAGTAAATTTTCTAGGTTCTTACGTATTCAAATTTAAAAACAAATGAATTTTATAATTAGGTGTTGAATTTGCTTTTTTTGGTGTTCCTAGCTGGTTAAAAGCAAGGCTCACCAACAACCTCCATTCAGGTGCAATCTTAGAGAAATAATTTTTTAGTTTTATGAATGGAATTTCCTATAAATCCTCCACAGTTTTTTACTGTCACTATTTATTATTATGCACACTGCTGGAAGAGTATGAATTTCATACTCATCCTTTTGTATTAATGGGAATAATCAGTATAGCTTTTTGACACATTATTGTGATTGATTTGAGAGCACAGGTTGTTGGTGAGCCCCGGTTCACTGCTAATGCGAAATACCAACATCATTGGTAAAATTGGTTTTGGTGGAGGATGTCATTGGTGTACTGAGGCCTATTTTCAATCACTGATAGGAGTAGAAAAAGTAGAACAAGGTTGGATCAGCTCAGCAACGCCAAACGGTGAGTTTTCCGAGGCGGTGATTGTTCATTACAATCCACTGCTTATTCCTTTAAAGATTTTGATAGCAATACATTTACATACTCATGCTTCAACCAAAAAACATAGTTTTAGGGGGGAATATCGTTCGGCAGTGTATATTTTCGATGGAAAAATAGTGGAAACTCAACACATGATTTCTGAATTCCAGATTGAATTCGATGAACCAATTATCACTGAGGCACTATTATTCAATCAATTCAAGTCAAATAGTGAAATGCAACACAATTACTATAAAAAGAATAAAGCAGGCGTTTTTTGCGAAAGATATATTTCGCCAAAATTGAAAAAGATTGAAATGGAGTTTGCTACATATTTTAAACAAATCTGAAAAGATTCTTAATATTCAAATGATCGGATTAATGGAATGGGTACAAAAAATATCATCATTGCCAATTGGTTATTCTAAAGTGAATTACGAAGGCAAAAGTTATGGCGTCAGCAGAGCAGATTTTAATGAAGGTAGAAGTATTAAAGTATATGCAAAGGATTTAGGTGGAAACCATTTCATTAGTTTTAATTACTATTGTACTTCTACCTCTAACCTTTTAAAACCATGCGAAATGTCCTCAGAAGATGTTATTCATTTTTTAGAACATTATACATGATTTTTAAGTCTACACACTGAGAGAAATATTGTTATAAGAACTTTCGTTCAATCTATAAATTCAATTCATGGAAAATTATAAAAAGGCATATATAGCAGGTGGCTGTTTCTGGGGAATGGAAGACTTATTTAGGGTAAGGCCGGGCATAATTGATACGGAAGTAGGATACATTGGAGGCACAAATGAAAAGCCAAATTATAGAAATCATCCGGGACATGCAGAAGGTATTGAACTGACATATCATCCCTCAAAGACTAATTTCAGGGAAATACTCGATTATTTCTACACAATTCACGATCCATCAACAGTAGATAGACAAGGCAATGACAAAGGATCAAGTTATCGATCTGCCATATTTATTCAGAATGAAGAAGAAAGAAAAGTGGCTGAGGAAATTATTCAGATAGTTAATAAATCAAAAAGATGGAACGGCATTGTAGTCACGACATTAGAACCTTATACAAAATTTTGGCCTGCAGAACCTGAACATCAGGATTATCTGGTCAGAAACCCAAATGGATATACATGTCATTTTGAACGGTTCGGAACGTTTTTATAAGACTTCATTTAAACTCATATCCTAATTACGCTTGCGGCACTCTTCCATAAGCGAAAAATAAATATAATTCGGATCTGTAAGCAAGCGGTTGGTCAGGAGACCAGACCGCGGTTGATGGGTTACGGACACCAGCCAAGGAGGAGCGTTGAATTTTAATATTCTATTTGGTTTGTCCAAATTGGGTACTAAATTCATGAAGTAATTGAGAAATAAATCGAAAAGAAAGGAAATATTTCTTAATAAGGAAGTCTAGATGTAATTTGGGGAGCCAATATTACTTTTAACTACAAACGTATGTATAGAATATCCATTATTTTCCTTTTAATGCTCTCTTTTTTTCTCTCATCGGGGCAATCGACTCAAAATCAGTATTCTGAGGTAGGAGCTTCCTGGGGTATTTATGGAAATTGGGACAACACGTATCTCGCACAACAGATTGCGATGGACGATTCAGACCATGTGTATGTTTTATTTGCCGGGGGCTCTAATTCTAAAAGGACAGTCGTGCAAAAATTTAACAATACAGGTTCCTTTATCACCACTTTCGACACCACTGCTGGTTTATTTGATCAGATCAATACCTTTACATTCGAAAAAGATACCTTGTATTTCTCCACAGCAAGTTCACACATACTCAAAGTGAGATCTTCTGGAAAATTAATTAAGCGTTGGGGGTCAAAGGGTTTCAAAGATGGTCAATTGTCCAATCCACAGGGCTTAGGAATTGATACTGCAGGGAATGTATTTGTGTGCGATGTCGGGAATAGTAGAATCCAAAAGTATAACAAAAATGGGAACTTTCTGCTCAATTGGCAATTTGATTACCCTTATTACATATCTGTTGACCAAGAGGGATATGTATATTTGATTGGGTCTTTATACCCCCAACAGCACTCTGGGGTATATAATAACCTGGGCAAATTCGTATCCACTAATTTTGATTCACCTGGTTTCTACATAGACAATAATCAAAATAGATGGTTCACTGAACCTTTCTATGATTATCCAGATAATGGTTGGGTCGATAGGCCTTATTTTATTGATTCATTAGGCAATAAAACTGTGCTTCAGGGGATTGGTTGGCCACAGAGCAATTATCGCATTAATACTAATTTGATAGCTGCCTTCGATTCGAAAGGTTCCATATTTGCAATTGAAAATGGAAAGGTTATAAAACACGTACTCCTTCCACTCGCCTTGAAAGATGAAGAAATTAAAAATCCAACTATTTCTCTATATCCCAATCCAAACATAGGGACTTTTGAAATTTCCAGCACTGATAAAATAAATAAAGTTTCAGTGATCAATATATTGGGAGATAGGCAAGAATCAAAAAGTTCCACTATACACACCAATTTTAAAGGGATTTTGACGGTGGAAATCCAAACCCAGAAGAATACATTCTATAAAAGAGTAATAGTTGAATAAGAGGAACTATTTTCCCAGTTAGTGCGAGTTTGCAACTCGCACTTTTTCTTTGCTTAAATAAGTCTACTTCAATCAAGCTTCACTCAACGCCAAGGATAGAAGTATAAACCTTTTTGCTTCAAATTACTTTTAAATTAACGCATTCTATAACCGCAAAAAGATTGCAGAGTATGCAATTCGTAAGCAAATAAAAAAGGCACTTATAGTTTTTAGCTATAAGTGCCTGATTATTATGTGTCCGCGTAGGGATTCGAACCCCAAACCTCCTGATCCGTAGTCAGGTGCTCTATCCAATTGAGCTACGCAGACGTTCCATTTTTAAAACGGGTTGCAAAATTACTATTTTTGATCACATTACAAACCTGAAACCTGTTTGTTTTTAGGATATTTTACTGAAAATCTAAATCTTATTTTTTTTGTTTCTGAAGCGTTCACTTTC
Organism: Cytophagales bacterium; assembly: GCA_014376535.1. Taxonomy (GTDB): domain Bacteria; phylum Bacteroidota; class Bacteroidia; order Cytophagales; family UBA9547; genus UBA9547. The sequence goes on from JACMRH010000434.1 coordinate 15,813, forward strand.
AACTTCCATGTTAGCTTACCAGTTTCTATATCATATTTAGCTTCACTTTTATCCATCATTTCTACCACGATGTCGCTATTCTGTGATATAGGCATTTGTTCTTCAATCTCCAGGTCTATGGCTTCCTGTTTCGTGTTTCTAATAATTATCTCGTAACCATATTCATCTTTCTTATTGGTTCCAATTACTTTTTTAGATGTGAAATCTTTGACTGTTTCCCTTTTGACCACTATCTTTTTATCTCTGCCTAAGGAAATGAAAAGAGTATCTGAAGTATTTTGAGGATCTATATATGCTTGCCCTACATAGCTGCTTTCAAAATAAATATTAGAATTACCAGGCAATAGACTAAGTTTTTCCCAACCCGTCAAACCAGCCATTAAAAATGCATCAGTATCAAGCTTTGGTACACAACCATATTGGTAAAAAGCATTTACTGTGTAGTTCTGAATGTCTACCACTTCCTGCTTCCCTGAACTAGGGATGGTGTAGGGAATAGAAATTTCATATTCAACTGACAAAGCCGTTTGTGCTACCGCTGTATAATCTGCGGATGAAGAAGCTTGTTCTGAAGCAAATTGAGATTCTTCCATAGTAAGTTGAGGTCTGTCCATTTCGGATTCAGCTAACTTCATCTTTTTTCCATCACTTCCACCCCAGCCTTGCGAGTTTGAACTTCTATAAACAGGCCTTTGATAAATATCCAGATACCAGGGATTAAGAATAGGTTTGTTCCCTGAAATAGTTGGATTTGTGGTCGACAAGGTCAATTTTACATTTTTCCATTCCATACCAGAATTTTGGAAAACTTTAGCTTTAAAATTCACCTGAACAGGGGAGGAGGTATTTTTTGCCCTGATATCATATAAAGGCTCCCAGCCAGCATTATATACCAGGAAATCGCAGCTTAAACTCGCTTGCACAGCTGTTTTACTCGTCACACTTACCCTAATTTCTCCACTTGGTGTGTTCGCTCCCTGGTTGACTTCTGTTATCTGTGAACTAATAGAATAGATCTTTTTGTCTAGTTCTTTGATTTGTTTTTTCAACACAATCTTCTCTTCGTTAATCTGTCCCAGGCTTTTCCTGTAAAAATCTGCCAGTTTTGCCAGGTCTTCCACTTTAAAGCCAACATTATTACCAGAAAGGGATTGATTCTTGAGAATCATTTCTTCCTCTTTTTGAAGCACAATGGTTTTGCCATTTAGTATCTCCAACTTATCATTTAAAACATCCAAAGAATCATTAAGCTTTTCAGCTTGCCTGGTCCTTTTCAATTCTTTAAGATAATTGTTCCCATAGTTTACACTCAGGATCACAAAGTCGCCTTTGGCATTTAGCTGAATACTTTCCTGGTTGATACCATTTGGAAGGTTTTCAATAATAACTACACTTGGCCCAGCAGGAATAGTAGCCTGACAAGTAATACTCAGTTTGGCAGCATTAAGGTAAACTGTAGCTTCTTTTATTTCTGCTTTAATTCTTTGTTCGTTGTCAGCGGCAAAAAGAGAAATACTAAAAAATGAACAGAGTATAAAAATATTTGTAATTTTCATAAGGCAGCTTGTTTTAGTTTTTCTTTGGCTTCTTTCATTAATTTATTTGCATAAATAAAACTGGTGAGCGACTCTACATCTGTTTCCAAAAGGTTCTGATTGTTTCCTTCCCATAATTTTTTCCCCTTGTAAACAAACATAATATATTCCCCAATGGTAACAACCGTATTCATGTCATGTGTTACAACTACAGTTGTAGTATTGTATTCCTTTGTAATATCATGAATTAGTTCGTCGATCAATATAGAGGTTTGAGGATCAAGACCAGAATTGGGCTCATCGCAAAACAAATATTTGGGGTTTAAAACGATAGCACGAGCAATTCCAACTCTTTTTTTCATTCCTCCACTTATCTCAGAAGGCATTTTATTGTTTGATCCTTCAAGTCCAACCCTTCTGATACATTCATTTGCACGGTCACGCATCTCACTTTTTGGCATTGATGATTGAAGCATTTCCAACGGAAACATCACGTTCCTCTCTACGTTCATTGAATCAAACAAGGCAGATCCCTGAAAAAGCATTCCTATGTCCCTTCTAATGTCTCTTTTGACGTCAATATCGCCTCTGGAAAATTCTTTTTGGTCAAACAAGACATTGCCGGTATCTGGAGTAACTAGCCCTACAATGCATTTAAGCAATACACTTTTTCCTGTTCCGCTAGCACCAATTATTAAATTTGTTTTACCCTTTTCAAATGTTCCGCTTATGTTGTCAAGAATTAACTTGTCACCAAAAGTTTTACTAATATTCTGGATTTCTATCATCAGGTAAACAAATACTTAACTGTAAAGGTAATTTTCAATTATGGTAGTTCAAAGGAATTTGCTTTGGTCAGGATTTCCTTTTGCTGATTGGAACGCCTTTTAAAACTAAATTATAACTATCTATAATCTGTTTTTTATAAAAGGAATCGTCCTGGGAACCGTTCAATAAAACGGTATTCCAGTGTTTTTTATTCATATGGTATCCTGGAAGTACAAAGTCAAATTTCTCTCTTAACTCAACGGCGTATTCTGGGTCGCATTTAAGGTTCATGCTGGTGAAAGTTTCTATATTGGTAAGTGCGAAGACTTTGCCATAAACTTTAAAAACCAAAGTTTCATTTCCAAATGGAAATTCTTCTGTAACGCTTTCCATTTCAATGCAAATATTTCGGAATTGCTCGATGTTCATGGAAATCTAAATTGAATATTTTTCTAGCTGATCAGCCACTTTTCTGTCGTTAGATAGCCTTGGTACCTTATTCTGGCCACCTAATTTGCCTATTGATTTCATGTAATCAATGAAAGCATTGTTTTTTAAGGCTGTCAATTTAAGTGGACGAAGAATGCTTCCTTTAATCAAATCATCATAATATACATTCAATTGGGTCATTCTCTGGTCTAGTATCTTCTCAAAAGCTTCAAGAGAATTTGGCATTTTGCTAAACTCAACCAACCATTCATGATAAGGAAGCCCTTCTTTTGGTGTTACCTGTGGTGCAACCGTAAATTCTGCAAGTTCCGATTCCGGAAATACACTCATAGCAAATTGCATCGCTTTTTCTACTTCTTCTCCAATAACATGTTCGCCAAATGCTGAAATAAAATGTTTTACCCTTCCTGTGACAACAATACGATAAGGACTTTTTGATACAAATTTGATAGTGTCACCAATAGAATATCCCCAAAGACCGGCATTAGTATTTAAAATCAGTGCATAGTTTTTACCTAATTCTACTTCTCCTATATGTAACCTGGTTGGATTTTCATTGTAATATTCTTCAGTAGGAATAAATTCATAAAAAATACCATTATTAAGCAATAGTAAAAGTCCTTCTTCTTTTTGAGAATCCTGATATGCGATAAATCCTTCTGATGCCGGATAAGTTTCTATGCTCGGAATTGTCTTTCCAATAGATTCAAATAATTTGGCCTTGTAAGGTTCGAAATTCACGCCACCGTAAATGAATAACTCAAATTGTGGAAAAACATCTTTGATCTTCTTTCCCGTTCTAGCCTGTATTCTATCAAAATACATCTGCACCCATGGTGGTATTCCGGAAATAAGGCTCATTGGTTTCCCTAAAGTTTCATCTATAATTTTATCCAGTTTAGCTTCCCAATCCTCCATGCAATTGGTCTCATAGCTTGGTAATTGGTTTGACCTCAAATAGGCTGGAACATGGTGGTTTACAATTCCTGACAGCCTTCCATAAGGAACAGCACCTTTCAGGTCCAGCTCTGGACTGCCTGAAATAAAAATCAGGTTTTTATCGAGAAAATCTGATTTTCCAGTTTCATTAACATAGCATAAGATTGCATTTCGGGCCGAGTTAATGTGGTATGGAACCGATTCTTTAGTAAGCGGAATGTATTTAATGCCCGATGTAGTTCCGGAAGTTTTGGCGAAGTAAGTGGGTAAACCTGGCCAAAGAACATTTTTTTCTCCTTTTTTTATTCTTTCGATATAACCTACAAAACCCTCGTAATCCTGGACAGGAATGTTTTTTTTGAAGTCTCCATAATTTTTTATCTCAATTGCATTCTTGTCTTTACCGAAAGCAGTTTTCTTTAAATTTGATATAAGACTGCCAAAAACGGTGAATTGTGTTTCTACCGGGTCTGAAGACCATTTTTTAATATCCTTGACAATATAGGCTGCAAAAGGTTTTGCCAGTAAAGAGCGGATTCCCATGTTTAATTTAAATACCTGATTCGTTTTCAAATATAATTGTTAATAACGATCCTTCATGATTTAATACTCTTACATGCAACTCAAAACTATTTGTTAGTTTTGAAATCCCTTTCGAAATGGAAATTTTAAATTCAATCATTACCTTTTTCATGAAGCGCAGGTTCTCTCAGATAGAGTTCTTCATGGAAAATCCGCACGATGCACAGCAATATTGGCTTACTTACCTTGTTAATACTGCGGATGACACCGTGTTTGGCCGGAAACACGATTTTAAATCAATTAGAACTGCTCAGGATTTTAAAGAGCAGATACCGGTAAGCAGCTACGAACAATTGCATCCTTATATAGAAAGATGCATGAAAGGGGAGCAAAATGTTTTATGGCCTAGTGATATTAAAATGTTCTCCAAATCTTCAGGAACAACAAATGCCAGAAGTAAATACATTCCGGTAAGTGATGAATCGCTTGAAGAATGTCATTACAAAGGTGGCAAGGACATGATGTGTTTGTATGTGAACAACCGGCCCGAAACCAATCTGTTTTCAGGAAAGGGCTTGTCGATAGGAGGGAGCTATACTTCTAACCACATGAACCCTGACCCTGAATCCTATTGCGGCGATGTATCAGCACTGATTATCAAAAACCTACCATTTTGGGCACAAATAATTAGGACACCAGAAGTGAAGATTGCCTTGATGGATAAGTGGGAGGAAAAGCTTGAAATGATGGCAAGGAGCACGATGAATGAAAATGTAACAAGTTTTCATGGTGTTCCAACCTGGTCGATTTTTCTGTTGAAACGTATTTTGGAAATTTCCGGTAAGAACAATATACTTGAAGTCTGGCCAAACCTTGAAGTTTTTGTGCATGGTGGAGTTGCATTTGGGCCTTACCGTGATTTATTCAAATCATTAATCCCGACTGGCAATATGAACTACATGGAAGTTTATAATGCTTCAGAAGGTTTTTTCGGAATTCAAAATGAATTGGATCAGGACGACATGCTCCTGATGTTGGACTATGGAATTTACTACGAATTTTTACCATTGGACCAAATTGACATGGAGTTTCCAAACACATTGTCACTTGATCAGGTTGAATTAAATGTTCCTTATGCCTTGGTTATCAGCACAAATGCAGGATTATGGAGATATCTGATTGGAGATACAATAAAGTTTACTTCCTTAAATCCATATAAAATTAAAATTGCTGGTCGTACCAAACACTTTATCAATGCTTTTGGGGAAGAACTGATGGTTGAAAATGCCGAAGTGGCGATTGCATATGCAGCTAATAAAACAGGATCAGTTATTTTAAATTTTACAGCTGGACCTAAATTTATTGAAAACAATAAAAGAGGCTCGCACGAGTGGATCATTGAATTTGAAAAAGCACCTGAAAACTTAGACACATTTACAGAAATCCTGGATGGCAAAATAAGGGAAGTAAACTCAGATTATGATGCAAAGCGAGCCGGCAACATTGCTTTAGATTTACCTTTAGTTCATTCTGTTGAAAGAAATACTTTTTATAAATGGATGGAAATGCGGGGCAAACTCGGAGGACAAAATAAAGTACCACGTCTGGCAAACGACCGTGAATATCTGGACAGCCTGTTAAAAATGATCAATGAAAAATAAAGGCTTGAATTAATAAAATTAAATCAAGCCTTAGATCAATCTTAATATATAGAATTATTTCTCGAGAACTGATTTCAGGTTAGTTAATCCTTGAGATAAATCTTTACCAATTATTTTATCCATATCCATAAATAAAAGCATCAGGTTCATCGGGTAAATCATATTTCCCTTGAAACCCCATCTTACTTTTGTCTGTGATGGATCAACTTCATCTGTGGACATGAAAGCACTATTTGTTGTTTCAAATGGTTTTTTGAACCTGAGTTCATATTCAATTCTGTCCCCTTCACTGATGTTTATAATTTCCTGTTCACCTTTTCCTACTTCTTTTTTCTCACTGTCCCAATAGGAAACTGCCCCAACATTTCCATCAGTTCCTTTAAACTCTTTTTTCATTGCCGGATCTGCTTGTGCCCAAACACTGAAATTGTCCTGGTTTTTTAATAACTTAATATAGCCGAAAACTTCTGTTTTGGGTTTGTTAATTATGACTTCACGTACAACATTGAATTCTTTGCTTACAAAAAGAGCAATAATTAAAGCAAGCACAATGATTCCTGC
>JACMRH010000435.1 GCA_014376535.1 Cytophagales bacterium
AATCAGTACTTTTGGAGAATCGCACGGAAAAGCGGTTGGTTTAGTTTTAGAAGGATGTCCTGCTGGTTTAGAAATAGATGAAAACAAAATACAACTAGATCTAGACAGAAGAAAACCGGGCCAGTCTCATATCGTTACGCAAAGGCAGGAAGGTGATGTGATTCAAATAGTTTCTGGTGTATTTGAAGGAAAAGCAACTGGTTCCCCAATAGCCATGATGGTATGGAATGAAGACCAGCGAAGCAAGGATTATTCACACATCGCAGACAAATTCCGCCCTTCGCATGCTGATTATACCTATTCAGAAAAGTATGGAGTGAGAGATTACCGTGGTGGAGGAAGGAGCTCTGCGAGGGAAACTCTCGCAAGAGTAGCGGCTGGTGCTGTTGCTAAAATGATTCTTAACAGACTAGGGATTACCATTAAGGCTTATGTTACCCAAGTTGGAACATTGAAACTTGAGAAACCCTATCAATCCATGAATCTTGATTTGGCAGAAGAGAATATAATTCGCTGTCCTGATCCGGAAATGGCAGAAAAAATGATTGAATTCATTGATGAAACACGAAAAAACCGTGATACTGTCGGGGGTATTGTAAGTTGTGTGATTGAAGGCTGCCCGGTTGGACTTGGAGAGCCAGTATTCGACAAACTTCACGCAGAATTAGGTAAAGCAATGCTAAGCATCAATGCTGTTAAAGGATTTGAGTATGGTAGTGGATTCAGTGGAGTAGAACAGTTTGGGTCCCAACACAACGATCTATTTGTAAAAGAAGGCGATAAGGTTAAAACTAAAACAAATCATTCCGGAGGAATCCAAGGTGGGATAAGTAACGGAGAGGATATTTATTTCAGGGTAGCATTTAAGCCAGTTGCGACCATTATGACAGACCAACAAAGTTTGAATGAAGCTGGTGAAGAAACAATTATCAGTGGGAAAGGCAGACACGATCCATGTGTAGTGCCCAGAGCGGTACCAATAGTGGAAGCTATGGCAGCGATAGTGTTAGTAGATTTTTATCTAAGGAACAAATCAGTTAAACTGGATAACTAAATCAGTTATCCAGTTTAATCAAAATTTTAAAAAAACTCTTTTACTTTTTCGAAAAAGCTTTTTTCACCTTTTCCAGGATTAGGCTGGAAGTTAGGTGCTGTACGTAGTTTTTCTAATGTTTCTTTTTCTAAAGGAGTAAGTATTTTTGGAGTCCAGACGTTCACATAAATAAGTTGATCGCCTTTTTGATAGCTGTTTAAGTCTTTAACTCCTTTGTCTTTCAAACGTAAGATTTTTCCACTTTGGGTTCCAGGTTCTATTTTGATTTTTACTTTACCATCTATAGTTGGCACTTCGACAGATGTTCCTAAGGCAGCATCAGCAAAACTGATATATAAATCGAAAACAATATTGCTACCGTCTCTTTTCAGAGATTCATGTTCTTCTTCTTCAATCACAATAATCAGGTCGCCAGCCATTCCACCTCTTGGAGGCATATTTCCTTTGCCACTCATGCTCAATTGCATACCGTCTGCAACCCCGGCAGGAATCTTAATTGAAATTACTTCTTCTTCGGGAGTTACGCCTTCACCATGACAAGTTGTACATTTCTCTTTTACAATCTTACCCTCACCCTGACAAACAGGACAAGTGCTGGTAGACATCATTTGACCAAGAATGGTGTTTGTTACCCTTCTCACCTGGCCAGATCCGTTACAATTGCTACAGTTTTGGACAGCTGAACTACTTTTAGCCCCACTTCCATTACAAGTCTTACAAGAATTATTTCTCTTAACTTTTATCTTCTTCTCTACACCCAGGGCTGCTTCTTCAAGTGTAACTTTTAGTTTAATGCGAAGATTCGAACCTTGGCGCATACCCCTGGCTCCACCGCTTCTGTTTCCACTGCCCCCAAAAAATCCTTCAAAGCCTCCTCCGGAGAATATGTCGCCAAATTGAGAGAAAATATCATCCATGTTCATTCCCCCGCCGCCACCGCTGCCGCCACCCATTGCCTGGTGACCGTATTGATCGTAACGAGCCTTTTTCTCGGGTGTGCTCAAAACTTCGTAAGCCTCTGCTCCTTCTTTAAATTTGTCCTCAGCAGACGAATCGTTAGGATTTTTATCAGGATGATACTTTATTGCAAGCTGACGATATGCTTTTTTTATCTCATCTGCCGTCGCATTCCGGCCAACACCTAACACCTCGTAATAATCTCTCTTTTGTGCCATTTTTAGTACTTAGTATTGAGTATTGAGTATTTAGACTAGAGTCTTATAACCCATTACATTATCTATGGTGCGTTTTAAAACTATTAACTTTTGACTATTAACTCTTAACAAATTACGATCCGATTACCACTTTAGCGTAACGGATAATTTTATCGTTCAGATAATATCCCTTTTCAAGTTCATCTACAACTTTGCCTTTTAAATCATCAGATGGAGCAGGTATTTGTGTCACAGCTTCATGTAGTTCACTATCAAAGGCAGTTCCCATAGCTTCGAGAGGCTTTAAACCTTTTTGCTCCAGGGTTCTTGAAAACTTATTGTAAACCAAGGCAACACCTTCTTTCAATGCTTCAACGCTTTCTGAGGTTTCTAAAGATTTCGTTGTTCTTTGAAAATCATCTAACACAGGAATTAAGGCAGTCATCAATTCTCTGTTTGCCGTTTGAATAACTTCCGCTCTTTCTTTGCTTGTTCTTCTTTTGAAGTTGTCAAACTCAGAATACATACGAAGGTATTTGTCCTTCATTTCAGCCAGTTCTGCTTCCAGTTTTATATTTTGTATTGCTAATTCTTCTACTTGTGAAGGATTTTCAATTTGCTCTTCAACGTTTTCAGTTTGAGCTTCGATATTTTCTGCTAAGATTTCTTTTTCTTCATTCATAACGTGGATCCGTTTTGCTGAATCACAAAGTTACAATAATGTTGCCAATTGGATTCATTGTGACAGAATGACGTAGTTGAATATTAATTATAGAGGATTTACGGATTACAAATATTTAGAAAAATAGACTATTTATTTAATATAGGACCGTATCTAATATCAATTCTTAAATAGAGAAAATCCGTTTAAATTTGCATCCAAAATCCATTTACAATATGAAGACTGTTTTAAGTTCATTGCTCCTATTAATTTTGAGTTTCCAGGTTCAGGCAGCAGAAAAACCTACTTCGGCGAAGGCTTATTCAATTAAAGTAAAATTAACGGGCTTAAAAGACACTGTTTGCTACCTGGCTTACCATTTTGGTGACAAACAATATTTAAAAGATACTGCCAAAGTTGATTCTAAAGGGAATATGGTTTTTGATGGTAAAGACAAGTTGCTATCCGGGATTTATCTTGTTGTTCTTCCAAGCAAAACAAACTTCGAATTTCTTGTTCCTGATAATCAGCAAACTTTCTCTTTAGAAACAGATACTTCTAAAATGATTGAGCACATGAAAGTGACTGGATCTAAAGAAAATGAGACTTTTTATACATTTCTTCAATTCCTTGGAAAGAAAACCAAACAGGCCGATCCTCTGGTTGATGGGTATAAAAAGACAAAAGATAAAAACAAAGATTCTGCTACTATCTTTCAAAACAAACTTACTGAAATAGAGAAAGAAGTAAAAGCACAACGCGCTAAAGTAATAGCAGAAAACCCAAACACCTTGGTTGCTAAAATATTTAAAGCGTCCACCGACTTAGAAATACCTGAAACACCAACGTTGCCAAATGGCAAAAAAGATTCAACATTCGCTTACCGATGGATGAAAGTCCATTATTTCGATAACATTGATTTTGCTGATGACAGATTCTTAAGAACTCCACTTTTGCATTCAAAAATCAAATATTACCTGGAAAACCTCACACCTCAATCGCCGGATAGTATTAATAAATCTGCTGACTTTATAGTTGAAAAAGCCAGGGCTAATAAAGAGGTATTTAAATATGTGGTCTGGAACATCACAAATACTTATGAAACTTCTAACATCATGGGAATGGATGCTATTTTCGTTCACATGGCAGAAAAATATTATTTGTCTGGACAGGCTTTCTGGATCGATTCTACTGTAAAATCAAAAATAAACGAACGCTACACAACCTTAAAACCTCTTTTGTTAGGCAAAAAAGCTCCAGCATTATCTCTACCGGACTCTTCTAATAATTTCCATTCCCTTTATGAGCAGAAAGGTAAATTCACAGTGTTATACTTCTGGGACCCAAACTGTGGACATTGTCAGAAAGAAACTCCGAGGTTGAATGACTTTTTCAATGATCCCAAAAACAAAAATGTTAGTATTTATGCAGTAAGTACTGACCACCCTAATGATTGGAAAAAATTTATCAGGGAGAAGGGATTAAAGTTCCTAAATGTATGTAATGCTATTTCAGATAAGACTGTTTATTACGATGTACGTAAAGGATATGATGTATACAGTACTCCTACCATTTATGTGCTGAACGACAAAAAGGAAATTGTAGCAAAAAGACTTGGTGTAGAACAGTTAGGTGAATTTATCGAAGGATATACTAAAATGATGGAGGAAAAAGAGAAGAAAAAAGCTAATTAATACAATTATTTTTTACTAATGGGCCATGCAAATCTGTATGGCCTTTTTTATATCCCTAAACGGATTCTTTCCCATACATTGTACAAAAGATAACAAGAGTTTGAATCTTTCCTCAGAATTAGAAAAGGAACCTGTTTTTCAGGATATTAAAAAAGTAATTGCTGATACAAAAGTAAGTGCTTATTTGATAGGTGGTTATGTCCGCGATTTAATATTAAAAAGGCCATGTAAGGACATTGATATTGTTTGCCTGGGAAGTGGTATTGATCTTGCACAACAATTTGCAAATCTTTATGGCGAAAAAGCAGAAGTAGCCATATTCAAAAATTTTGGTACTGCCATGGTTAAAATACCTGGTTGGGAAGTAGAATTTGTCGGTGCCAGAAAAGAATCTTATAGAAGTGAATCAAGGAAACCCATAGTTGAAGATGGTTCTCTTGAAGATGACCAAAACAGAAGGGATTTTACCATCAATGCACTTGCTATTGGGTTAAACTCCAACAATTGGGGGGAATTATCAGATCCATTCGGAGGCCAGCAACATTTAAAAGAGAAATTATTAAAAACTCCACTTGAGCCAGGTATCACATTTTCAGACGATCCTTTGAGAATGATGCGTGCTATCCGTTTTGCATCTCAACTAAGTTTCGATATAGATCCAACCACTTTTGAAGCCATTATAGAGCACAAAGAGCGTATTAAAATCGTTTCGCCAGAAAGGATAATTGAAGAGATCAATAAAATTGTGCTTTGTGACAAACCTTCTTATGGTTTCAACCTCATGTTCCATTGCGGCCTGTTACACATCATATTCCCCGAGATGGCCGCATTGCAGGGTGCAGAAGAAAAGGATGGCAAAGGACATAAAGACAATTTTTACCATACACTTAAAGTTCTTGATAATGTGTGTCAATATTCAAAAGACCTTTGGTTAAGATGGGCTGCCATAATGCATGATATTGCCAAACCTGCCACCAAACGCTTTGATCAGAAACACGGATGGACCTTTCATGGGCATGAGGAACTAGGTGCAAAAATGACACCTAAAATTTTTGCTAGGCTCAAACTTCCGATGAATGAAAAAATGAGGTTTGTTCAAAAGCTGGTTAGATTACATTTAAGACCAATTGCTTTGGCAAAAGAGGGCGTAACTGATACTGCAATAAGACGTTTACTATTTGAAGCTGGTGAAGATTCAGAGGCACTAATGAAACTTTGCAGAGCGGATATCACTTCAAAGAACAACGACAAAAAGCAGCGCTACCTTGCCAATTTTGATAAGGTTGAAGAGCTAATGAAAGAGGTAGAAGAACGCGACCATCTTCGCAATTTTCAACCTATTTTTACAGGACAGCATATAATGGAGATCTTCAACCTAAAACCAGGGCCCGAAGTAGGCAAACTAAAAATAGCCCTCAGAGAGGC
>JACMRH010000436.1 GCA_014376535.1 Cytophagales bacterium
TATGCGTGTATTTTCTGTGGTTTTGCTAATTATGGTGGGTACTGTATTTATTATGGGGCCAGCAAAACTTCTGATTGGTATTACTAACGGATTTGGAGGAATTACGTTTTGGGTAGTGATTATTTTTGTATATTATATACTTTCTACAATACTTCCAATAGATCAGATTATCGGTAAAATTTATCCTGTCTTTGGTGTGGCACTGCTATTTATGGCTTTAGGGATATTTGTAATGATGTTTAAAAACGGCATTCAAGTGCCAGAAATAACATTTAGTAATTTAAAGAATTTTCATAATAGGCCAGAAGAATTCCCGATTTTTCCTTTTGTCTTTGTTACAATAGCTTGTGGTGCCATATCTGGGTTTCATGCCACACAATCTCCACTAATGGCTAGGTGCATAACAAATGAAAAGCAAGGACGTCCTGTGTTCTTTGGAGCAATGGTAACAGAAGGAATTGTTGCCTTAATTTGGGCAGCAATAGGAATGTCTTTTTATAAAAGTGTGGGTGGGTTAAATGAAATTATGCAAGTACAAAGTGGAAATGCAGCCTATGTAGTAAATGACATTTCTAATTCTTTACTAGGGAAAATAGGAGGCTTTTTAGCATTACTAGGTGTTGTAGCAGCGCCAATTACATCTGGCGATACAGCCTTTAGAAGCGCAAGACTAATCATTTCAGATATATTTAAATATAATCAGAAACCATTATTAAATAGATTTTTAATCAGTTTACCACTATTTGTTCTAGCATATTTGTTAACCCAATTAGATTTTTCAATCATCTGGCGATATTTTGCATGGACAAACCAAACCTTGGCCACCATAGTTTTATGGACCATAACAGTCTATCTACTTAACGAACGTAAAAATTATTGGATAACATTAATACCTTCAATATTTATGACTGCTGTGGTAACATCATATTTATTTATTGCCCCAGAAGGATTTCATTTATCTTACATATTTTCTTTATCGGCAGGGGTTTTAGCTTCTTTATGCCTATTAGTTTGGTTTAGTTTCAAAATAAAAAATCAAAAAACTAGCTTATAAAATTTAATTAATGCTTTAAGAATTAAAGGGGGATTAAAATCCAAGAAATAAGGATTGTGGACTTGCCTAACTTTTCCGGAGTTTCAATTAAGCTACTTTGCTAATTTAATTTAATTTTTGGATTCCATGAACTTCCCATATGGATTTTTGCTTATTTGCGCTATGAATCCTTCTTGTATTATACCAACCCTCGATGTATTGAAAAAGATCCATTTTAGCCTCATTTCGGGATAAATATGCCCTCTGGTAAACACGTTCCACCTTTAGCGTTTTAAAAAAGCTCTCAGCAACAGCATTGTCCCAACAATTTCCTTTTCTGGACATGCTTTGAGTAATCAATGTGCTTTTAAGTAGATTTCTAAATGCTTTACATGCATATTGAACTCCTCTGTCAGAATGAAAAATTAACTCATCCCATATCGGCCGATTATAACACGCCATCCGCCACGCTGGAATAACAGTTTCTTGTGCTGTCATACTATTACTAAAAGCCCAGCCAATGACTTTTCTATCAAATAAATCAATGACAACTGTCAGATAAAGCCATCCTTCTTTGGTGTGAATATATGTCAAGTCAGAAACCCATTTTTGAGCGGTTCTATCAGCTGTGAAATCACGATTCAACACGTTTTCGGAGACTGGATAGGCATGTTTTGAATCGGTCGTTACTTTGAATTTTTTCTTGTGAATTGAACGAAAGCCGTATTTACCTATCACTCTTGCGATGGAAACTTTACCCTCTGCTTTTTGTAGTTCTTCCCAAACTCTTGGACCGCCATAAGTATAACTGCTTTCCTCCCAAATATTCTTGATTCTATCAGACAATATCTTTTCACGTTCAACACGTTTGACCGATTTACCTGATTTCCATTCGTAAAATGCATTGGGGCTAACCTTAAAGCATTTACACATCTTCTCAACAGAAAACTCTTTCTGATGCGCTCTTATGAACGCATATTTTTCCTGTCGCTCAAGGAGAAGATGCTTATGGCCTTTTTTAAGATGTCACGTTCCATGCGTACATCAGCCAACTTCCTTTGAAGTCTTTAAATCTATTTTTCAGCTTCTGTTTGCATTTTTTTCCCATTTCCAGGAAAGGCAATTTCCTTATGATTCTTGTACTGAGAACGCCATGTTGCAAGCATTTGAGGATCTATTTCATATTCCTCTGCAACTTCTTTTACCTTGCCTCTCGCAAAGCTTACTTCTACGACTTTGAGTTTAAACTCCTTGTCATAATTCTTTCTTTCTTCTGCCATAAAACTTAAATTTAATGAATTTGGTTTTATAGCTTGACTTTAACTCCTATTATTTGACACATTCCAAAACCTGGGAAAAAATTGGTTTTAATGGATAAGATTTTTGAACTATAAAATGAAATTTGCTATACCTATCAATTTATTAGACGAAGAACAGCAATATAAGATATTTCTTTATTTGAAGCGTAAGTATGAAGTTAACTTTGGTCAGAAGATATCTTTAAACATTTCAATAAATTAAGTGCCAGTTTTTTCACCAAGATTGAAGTTTTCA
>JACMRH010000437.1 GCA_014376535.1 Cytophagales bacterium
ATATCAGCTATTAAAGGTACTTTCTCCACATTCCCTATTGCTTTGTTAAGCTTATCGAAACTGAATATTGCACCACTTAAAATCATTTGCGGAATTAGCAGTATGGGAATTAGTATATAAATAGTTACTGCTGAATTGAATGTAGAGGAAATGTTCAAACCAATAAGGTTCGCACAACACGAACAGGAAAAGAGCAAAAGCCAATAGCTCATTGTAAGGCCCTGGATTTCTAATACTGCATTTCCTATCAACACAAAAAGAAAGCTTTGCACGGCAGACAAGGTAAAAAGCAATGCAACTTTTGAAATCAGATAACTGAATCGGCTTAGGTTTAGGAATTTTTCCCTTTTCAGGATTTTTGCATCTCTTATTATTTCTTCTGCACTAACGGTTAACCCCATAAATATGGACACGATAATGCACATGAACATATAGGCAGGAATGTTCTCATTATTCCCAAAATGATAGGTATCCTTTGCAGGGTTGTCTACATAGCGGATTATGAATGCCAGAACAAAGGCCAATATTGGAGCTTCAAGTAAATTTATGAGCAAGTATTGTGTATTACTTGCTTTAGATAAAAAGTCACGCGTGATGAAAACTCCAAACTGTTTTAATTTTGCCGGGATATAAAGTGTCTTAGGTGGTTTTTCTGAAATATCTTCAGTTTTATCTGCTTTAAAGTTTTGAACAAAATAATCTCTCCATCTCTGAGGTGTGTTTTTTCTTTTTTCAGTAAGGTTTCCATATTCATCTACAACTTTTGCATCTATTGTATTGAATATGAGTTCCGGATTTACATTTCCGCACGAATTGCACTGACCAATGTCGCTGTTAATCTGGTTAGTAATTCGTTTGAAATACATTACGGCTTCTACCGGGTGCCCGTAATATATCTGGTAGCCACCAACATCCAATATAATCATCTTATCAAACATTTTGTAGATATCTGATGATGGCTGATGGATTACAACAAAGATCAATTTCCCTTTCAGAGAAAGTTCTTTGAGCAAGTCAATTACATTTTCTGAATCTCTTGAAGATAAGCCAGAGGTAGGCTCGTCTAAAAACAGGATTGAAGGTTCTCTGATTAATTCCAGGGAAATATTTAATCTTTTTCGCTGGCCGCCACTGATTTTTTTGTTCAGAACATTGCCGACTTTGATGTCTTTGATTTCAAAAAGTCCTAAACTTTTGAGAACAATTTCTACTCTTTGTTCCAGCTCTTCTTCTGAAAGGTTTCCCAAACAAAGTTTAGCATTATAGTAAAGATTCTGATAAACAGACAGTTCCTCAAATAATATATCATCCTGGGCAACATATCCAATAACACCTTCTACCTTCTTGCTTTCTTTATGAAGGTCAACTCCATTGACAAGGACTTTTCCGCTGGAGGGTTTTTCCAGTCCTGCAAGCACATTAAGCAAAGTAGATTTACCTGCCCCACTTCCTCCCATTAAACCAACCAACCTTCCAGCTCCTTCAGAGATGTTGATCTCTTTTAAGCCAATTTTTCCATTTGGAAATTTATATTCAAGTTTTTCGACATTGAAAGAGAGCTTTTGTATGTTGCTATCAACCAAAAACCTTGAAATAACATCACTGTAATATATTGGCTCACCTATTGGTAGCTTAATTGTACTTCCTGATGCAAATAAATAGATTTGATTTGTATGGATCGGGAGTCCATTTAATAGAATATCTGAAGATCCGATGTATTTAAGGAAATACATGTCCACACTGTCTATGTGTACAAGGGCCAGATCTCCGATTAATCCTTCGGACCGGATAGACTTTGCGAATTCATAAACTGGTTTTTCATGTCCGGGAACCAGGAGCAGGACGCTTTTCAGGTCAAGCTCTCTGCTCGGATACTGACTTAAACAGAATTTTTCAATGAGTTTATATTCTTCCTGTTCTATATTAAATACTGTAGCTACAGTATCAATAATTTGCATTCGCTGAGGGGTACGGCCCGAGCTTGAATTTATTAGTTCATATAAACGAATGAGTACAATTACCTTTTGTTTTTGGGTAAGAGTTTTATTGATCTTACGGCAAATGGACAAGGTCCTAACTGAATCTTTTACATTTGTCAGTTTCTTTTTTGCGCCTTCTTCTGCTGGCTTTTCAGTCTGGGCTTTTTCTTCAGCATTACCTTGAAGAATACTGTCATACAATGCCAGATAGTCTTTAACTACATCAGAACTTAACTGAAGACGTAAAAAATGTTCGACAAAAGCCCTTTCGTCATCACTGGCACCTTCATCCTGTTTAGTGATGATGGCAAACAACTGCATGAGGGCTTTTAGTATTTCCTCACTCATAATTATGGATTATTTTCCACTCTCAGGAAAAATGCTGAAATGAAAGTTAATAGGTTTTATATTCAAAAGGAACCTCAACAAGTTCTGCAAATTCTTCACCTGCTTCCTGCATATCTTCATCATCATCATGAGAATACCAGTGGATCGTAACACCTTTGCCTTTTTCTTTTAACTTTTCAAGTTTTGTTAATACATCCAGGATCATTTTAGAAGATGCTGTATTGAAATATTCAAGTTTTACTTCAAATATAGTATTTGGGTTAGGGGTAGCAACATATATGTCCAGCCATTTTAAAATAGGGCCATAAAATGATGCGCAATCTTCAGGTAGTGACCTGCCAGATATTTCAAAAATGTTTTTTGAAGGATCAAACTGGACTTTTGGTGTGTCCTCGGCACCTTCTATAAATACGATTTCCATGTCGGTAATATTTTTAATTTAATGGTTATAATGCTAAATGGGATTAAACAGCAAGCTTTTCTTTATCCTTGCCTATTACTACTTTCAAAACGAAAAAAGAACTTTCCGCATCAACGTCGTGAAAAGAAAAAACAAGTTTTTGACCTGATTTTCTTGCCATGTCCACAAAGCCTAAACCTGCGCCACCTTTGTCTGATAACTCAGTGTTGCTGATAATTTCTTTATATAAAGATTTTAAGCCGTCTTTATCAAGGCTATTTATTAGATTTAATTTATCGGTAAGTCCGGGAATATTTTTCTTTTGAATGGAATTTCCGGAGATGATATTATAGTCTCCTTTTTCTTTTCCAATTATGAAAATGGCATTGTCTTTGGTATTATGATCATTGACCACAATATCAGTATGTTTGCAGATATTCTGAAGGCATTCTACCATCACATTAAAGACTTTCCTCTTTATTCCTTCTTCCTCACCAACAGATTCCAGGTTTCGTTCTGCCATTGACAAGACAGATTTAGTAATATCCTGTGTAAACTCGCCTTCGTAAATCAGGACAAGCTGTTTGCTCAGCATTATTTTATGCAAATCAAAAACATACTCCATCTCGGTTAATTTAAATTTTATTGTGGGTTTATTGTATTAAAATCTTACTCCTATTAACAGAACGTCATCTATTTGTTTTTCATGACCTCTCCAGTTTTCGAAGAGCTTATCAAAATCCTGGTGTTGGGCGTTCATGTCTTCATTGTCTTTATTTTGGGTTATCAGGTCTTTAATCCTGGTAGGTGATAATTTTCTGTTTCCGTCAGGGCCACCAAACTGGTCCGGATATCCGTCGGAACTGAAGTAAATGGTGTCACCAGGTTCAACAGAAAATTTGTAATTGGTAAATTCTGTCTGATTTTTATAAATACCACCGCCAATAGGGAATTTATTACCCTTGAATTCTTCAATTCCTGCTTTCCCATTTTTGTACAATGGCCTGTGCGCGCCAGCAAACTCCACTTCCATTTTTTTCAGGTTTATTTTGCAAAGTGCAATGTCCATTCCGTCTTTTGTTTCTGAACCTTCCTGGTCTTGTTTCAAAGTTTGTGTTACGCCTTCGTCCAACAAATCGAGTATTTTTCCCGGCTCTGTTATCTTACGGCTTTTCACGATTTCAGTTAGGATAAAATAACCAATTAAAGAAAGTAGAGCTCCTGGCACTCCGTGTCCTGTACAATCAACAGCTGCAATAAAAATTTCATCGCCCATTTGTACAAACCAGGGGAAGTCTCCACTGATCACATCTCTAGGCTTATAAAGAACAAAGGACTTAGGTAATGCACGTTTAATTATCTCATTATCAGGCACAATGGCCATTTGAATGCGTTTTGCATAATTTATACTTTCTGTGATCTTTCTGTTGGTAAGCTGTATTTCAAGCTCGCCCATTTTACGTTCTGTAATATCGCTGGAAACCATCAAAACAGATTCAAGTACATGATGTTCATTAAATTCAGGAATACCGTTTATGCTGAAAAACTGTTTCTGAGTACCGTTCTTAATTTCGTATTCTTTGTTAATTTTTGTTTTGCTCTCAATACTTTCATTGATAATGCTTTGCCAGGCAT
>JACMRH010000438.1 GCA_014376535.1 Cytophagales bacterium
AAAGGTAAGATTCTTTGAAAAATATGAGGAATATTTCTGTTTTTAATAGGTTAATTTTTTAATTAACTCTTTGTGTTCAGGGTATTCTTCTGATAATTCCCCTCTTTTTCCCATTTCAAAATCCAAAAAATCAAAGCCAGGTGCTACAGTACAACTTACCAGAGAATAAGATTCAGGGTCTTCCACCTCAGAACCGAACCAGCACTGGGCAGGAATAGTAATTTGTGGTTGATCACCTTTTTCAATATCTAATCCAAGTTTGTGGGTTTGTAGTCCACTAACATTATCAAGACTGTGAATCAAAAGACTCGTACCTGCATGAAAAAACCACAATTCATCAGATAGAATTCTGTGAAATGCGGAAATCTTTCCAGACGGGAGTAAAAAATATATAGCTGTAGAGGTATTTCTCAAATAAGGAAACCTGTCAAATGTTCCAATTGGGATTAAGTCATTACTTCTATAGGTCTCTCTGTAAAATCCACCTTCAGGATGTGCTTTAAGATCTAATTGATCTATCCAATATTGAAAATTCATACTCAAATAAGTAAAATGACTGCTTAATCAACTTTAAACTTATAAAATATGCTCTAAAAGGCATGTAATATTTTCAAGATTTAAAAATATTCTTTTATGTTTCATGATAATATTTCCCAAATTATTATGTGCTTATTTACAAATTAAATATTTCAGACAACTCAACTTTAGAATACAACCCAATTCTTTTAATATTATCACCATGAAACTTAAGTTTACTTTTTTCGCTCTTCTTTTGAGTTTTGCTGTTTTTGCGCAAACGTCTGATAAAGGTTATTCCTTCCAGGGATTTGCAATAGATCCGGATGGAAAAGCAATGGGGGCAACTGCCATAACTATTAAATTCACAATATCGCCTTCAACCGGTACTGGTGGAAATTATGCAGAAACTCATTCATTGACAACCGATCCATTTGGTGTTTTTCATGCGGTAATAGGAAAAGGTTCAAAAGAATCCGGCAGCGACGATTTTAAAACCCTCGATTATACCAGGAATGGTACTATATATAAGCTTAAAGTTGAGGTCAAAAAAACCAATGGTGGTTTATATACTACAATAAACGAAGCTGATTTTAACTCGGTACCTTATGCCCGTAAAGCTGACAATGGTGTTCCTGTTGGAACAATTATCACTTTCGCGGGAGCAAAGAATAAAGTGCCTGAGGGATGGGCAATATGTGATGGAACTTTACAGGACGGTACAAATACACAATGGAAACAATTATACGATGTTTTGGGAACAAGCTGGGGCGGAAGTGGATCAAACTTTAATCTTCCCGATTTGAGGGGAATGTTTTTAAGAGGTGTAAATGATGGCAGAAATGATGGTTACAGAGATCCGGATGCAGGTGCAAGGTCAGCTTTAAAATCAGGAGGAAATACAGGTGACCAGCAGGGAACTTACCAGGGTGATGATAACAGATCACATAACCATTCAGGAAACACTACTACCAATGGAAGCCATTCTCATAAGTGGAATTTTGGCATAGAAGGCGATGACTCAGGGAGCGGCGGATCTTTCAATGAATTTACCCAAGC
This sequence comes from Cytophagales bacterium, assembly GCA_014376535.1. GTDB lineage: Bacteria > Bacteroidota > Bacteroidia > Cytophagales > UBA9547 > UBA9547. The sequence goes on from JACMRH010000438.1 coordinate 1,576, forward strand.
CCCTGGTTCGAATACAGATGGCATTGAAGCAGCTGGCGATCACTCGCATAACCTTAACATTAACAATTCTGGAGGAAACGAGTCACGTTCCCGCAACGCATCAGTTTATTACATCATTAAATACTAAGTCGTATCATGCTACTTTCTTTTAACAAAAAAAGAAAGAACCGGGTAGGTCTTATTATTTTATTTACCCTTAGTATTTCTCTAGCCAAAGCACAGGATTATTATCCTTTTGTGATTGGCTACACTGCCGGTCAAACGGTAAAGCACCAAACTTCATCGGACACATTCAGCGTATCCTTTAATGGTGGTTTGTGCGTTGCTACCAAGTACAAAGATTTTCCGCCAGGCAAAGTTGTGGCTGGAATGCGCTATGATATTGTGTATGCAACAAACGCATTTGATCAGGATCTTTTTGTATCCAAAGGCTATTTCCCTGATTATATCCAGCTTAGATGGGAAATAAAAAAATATCAAAACTCATTGACCGGTTACAGGCTCATGCGGAAAAAGCTTGGTTCTGCGGATCCTTTCGTTCAGGTGGCTTTTTTATCTAAAGATGCATCTGACTGGAAAGATGAATTTACAGAACCAGGGGTTTTATATGAATACAACCTTCTTGCAGAGGGATTATTTCCAAAACAGCAAAAGTTTTTAAACTTCCTGGAAGGAGTCGGCTTCAGATTGCCCTCTGCAACAATTTCAGGTAGAGTAACTTATAAAGGTGGTGCAGCAGTTGAAGATGTGAGTTTAATTGCAGAAACATCTGATAAGTTTTCAGGTACCAGTTTAAATCTTAACGGAACTGATGCTTACCTGGCAATATCTCCACCTTCAAATCACCCTCATTTTAAATTCGATACAGCTTTCACTTATCAGGCATGGGTAAAACCTACCTCTACTGCAAGTTCGGTTTTATTTGAAAAGGGAAGCCAATACAAAATCACACATTCTACGGGAAAAATAAATTTCAGGGCTGGTGCACAAATGCTTACATTAAATTTCGTTCAAAAATCAGACACGTTTTTTCACGTTTCAGCTGTAAGAGAAAGGGATTCTTTAAAAGTATTTGTTATCTATGATGAAGATACCTATTACACAACGAAAGTAAAATTTACCTCCTTAACGATTCCAAACAATATTGATATTTTGATGGGTAAGTCAGCCGCAAATGCTGAATATTTTGCAGGAAATATTGACGAAGTCCGCATTTGGCACAGGGCATTGGAGCAAGACGAAATTCTGAAAAAATCTCTGATGTACATCGCTGGAACTGAAATAAATCTTTCAGGATATTACAGAATGAATGAAGGAGTAGGAAGGAATTTCTTCGATCTTTCCAGAAGAGGATTTACTTACAACGAAAAACACGGTTTTATCTCAAAGGCTACATGGAGCACTGTAATTCCATTGTCAAAACAATTGGCAGTCAAAGGATTGACAGACAAGAACGGTAATTACATTATTTCAGGAATTCCTTACAGTTCAGACGGTTCTACTTACAGGATAGTTCCTGTATTTAAAGTTCATAGTTTTGACCCTACAGAAAGGTTGCTTTTTATTGGACCAGGATCAAACACCTTTAGCGATATCAACTTTATTGATGTTTCTTCTTTTCCTGTAAATGGATACGTTTATTACAAGAATACAAAATTCCCTGTTGAAGGTGTTCAAATCAAAATTGACGGCAAACCTGCTGTTACTTCAGAGGGTAATTTAATAACTACCAATTCTTTAGGATACTTTTTGGTAGATGTTCCGATCGGGAGGCATAATCTTCAAATGGCTAAGTCAGGTCACGTTTTCAGGAACAATGGCCGTTTTCCTTTAAAATCTGGCGTGGATTTTGACTTTCAGTC
>JACMRH010000439.1 GCA_014376535.1 Cytophagales bacterium
AAGGATATGTTCAGAAAAATCGGGGTTTGTGTGAAGTAAAGGATGATTCTCATAAACCGGCCTAAGTCCTTTTTCATCTTTAGTAAAAATGCTTATCAACCTCTTGCCTAACTCATAAGCTACTTCTTTGATTGTCAAATAGTTTCCTGATCTTGTTGGATATTCGAGTTTGAATTCATCGCCATAGTAAAGATGAAATTTCAACAAAGATTCTATCAGAAGATAATTTAAGGGGAACCAGATCGGACCTCGCCAATTGCTATTTCCACCAAACAATTCAGAGTCTGACTCGCCAGGATTATAGGTAACACTTAAAACAGTATCAGGTGTTTTGAAATAATATGGGTTCTTTAAATGGTACTTTGATAATGCCCTGATTCCATAATCAGACAAAAATTCCTCTTCATCTAATACCTTTTGAAGAATTTTTTTCATCCTGAAGCCTCTCAATAAAGAAAGTAATCGGCGGCCTCCAGAACCAGGTTCTGTGAAACGGGAAACATGCCAGCAGAGTTCTGGCTTTTGGCTTAGTACATAATCTAATCTCTGACTGAATTTTGGAAGTTTTTGGAAGACAATTTCTTTGATAGTTTCAACAGCAAAGATTGGAATAATACCAACCATTGACCTGATTTTCAATCGGAAAGCATCTTCTTTGGTCCTGTTTAACACATCATAGAAGAAGCCATCTTCTTCGTCCCACATTTCAATGCTGTCTTTCCCGATATTATTAAGGGCAGCTGATATTCGAAGAAAGTGTTCCAGGAATTTTATGGCCATATCTTCATAAACCGGCAAGTGTACCGCAAGGTCTAAACTGATCCTGAGCATATTCAGAGAGTACATAGCCATCCATGCAGTACCATCTGCCTGTTCAAGGAAACCGCCAGTGGGGAGTGGTTTGCTTCTATCGAAAACTCCAATATTATCAAGGCCTAAGAATCCTCCCTCAAAAATATTATTTCCACCGGAGTCCTTTTGATTGATCCACCAGGTAAAATTGAGCAACAATTTGTGCAAAATTCTTTCCAAAAATTCGAGGTCACCATCATCGCCACGATCTCTTCTATCGATATGAAAAACCCTTAAAGCAGCCCAGGCATGCACAGGTGGATTTACATCTTCAAAACTCCATTCGTAAGCAGGAATCTGTCCATTTGGGTGCATATACCTTTCGGACAATAATAAGAGCAATTGTTCTTTTGCAAAATCAGGATCGATCCTTGAAAAGGGAATACAATGAAAGGCCAGGTCCCAGGCTGCATACCAGGGATATTCCCATTTATCAGGCATGGAAATAATATCCATGTTTTCAAGATGCCTCCAATGGTGGTTTCGCCCTTCTTTTCTAATAGCATCAGGGGCAGTTTGGTTTTTATCACCATCCAGCCATTCGTCTATATCGTAATAATAAAATTGTTTGGACCATAATAAACCCGCTAAGGCTTGCCTCTGAACATTTCGCATTTCCGGATCAGGGATATGAGATTGGAGTTCTTCGTAAAACTGATCTGCCTCCTTCTTCCTTAAATCAAATAGTGTATCGAAGTCGATAAATGGGGTTTCTGAATGTGTTGATGATAATCTAAGCCTAAGCACCTGTGTTTCGTTTCCTTTCAGACTCAGCTTATAATTTGCAGCCACTTTGCTACCTCTTTTATCTGCATTTATGGTTGCTTTTTTGCCTGTTATAATGAAATCGTTTATTCCATCTTTAAAATATTTTTCCGTAGTAGGGATGTTGTATAACCTCTTGGAATTGGTTTCATTATCACAAAAAAGAAGACTCGGGCTCCCATCGCAATATAAATTAAACTCAGGTAAATAAGGATGTACTGTTTTGACCAGGTTGTCGGTGGCCAGGTAGGTTTTTCCTTTCAAGTCCTGATCGCTATACCAGATATTGCGGAACCACATGGTTGGCAAAACATTTAAACTGGCCTTATCAGCAGACATATTTTTGATGGTCAGCTTTATTAGTATATCATCTTCCCCGGCTTTGGCATATTCCATGCTAAGATCGAAGTACTTATTATCTTTCAGTACTCCTGTATCTACCAATTCGTATTCAGGATCTTTTCTGCTTCTTTTAAGATTTTCATTTACTATATCAGCATATGGATAAGCTGCATGTGGGTATTTGTAAAGCATTCTCATGTATGAATGAGTTGGTGTACTATCCAAATAATAGTAGTATTCCTTTGGATCTTCACCATGGTTACCTTCATTGCCTGTAAGACCAAAAATCCGTTCTTTGAGGATAGGGTCTTTACCGTTCCAAAAAGCCCAAGAAAAACATAGGTACTGCATCTTATCACAAATGCCTCCTATACCTTCTTCACCCCACCTGTATGCTTTGCTTCGTGCATGGTCATGAGGCAGATATTCCCAGGCTGCCCCGTCCCTGCTATAATCTTCACGTACGGTACTCCATTGTCTTTCGCTTAGATAAGGGCCCCATTTTTTCCAGCCACTGTTTTCCTTGCTAATTTTTATCCTTTCGATTTCCGGATTTGACATGAGACAAATTAATGAAGTACGATTTACGATTTTTGATTTACGATTTAAATATAAATGAGTTTCAAGGGGAAAATATATATGTTGAATTAACAGTAAAAAAAAGGCGAAGGCATAAAACAAACTATGTTTTGTGGTGGTTTATTGATTTAATTTGCCAAAATTTAAACACATGACCTCGGAAAAAATCAAGGAAATCTTTCCTGAAGCCAGTTCTATCCCGGAAAAATTCAAATTCAGCACTCCTCTTCATCAATCAGATTATTTGTTTGATGGTAAGATGGTAAAGTGGGATGGGAAAAGACAGGAAGTATTTTCACCTATTTATTTAAAATCAGACAAAGGACTTGAGCAAGTATTGCTTGGAAGCTACCCTTTGGTAGGAGAAAATGAATCTATGCAGGCACTGGATTCAGCAGTGAAAGCCTTTGACAATGGCAAAGGAGAATGGCCTACAATGACGGTTGAAGAAAGGATCAATTGCATGGAAACTTTCACCAGAAAAATGATTGAAAAGAAAGACCAGGTAGTCAATCTTTTAATGTGGGAAATAGGCAAGTCTTACAAAGATTCAATTAAAGAATTTGACAGAACAGTAGAATATATTAACGATACGATAGACGCCTACAAGGATTTAGATCGGGATAATTCGCGTTTCCTGATTGATGCAGGTATTGTGGCCCAGGTTCGCAGGGCACCGCTGGGTGTTGTATTGTGTATGGGACCATTTAATTATCCTTTAAATGAAACCTATACTACGTTGATACCGGCTTTGCTCACAGGCAATACTGTTCTTTTCAAACCTCCGAAACACGGAACATTATTGCATTATCCTTTGCTTGAAGCCTTTGCTACTTCTTTTCCAAAAGGCGTAATCAATACAATTTATGGTCGCGGAGAAACTGTTGTTCCTCCTTTGATGACTTCAGGCAAAATAAATGTTCTGACATTGATTGGGTCCAGCAGGGTTGCAGACAAACTCAAAAAGCTGCATCCTAAAGTAAACAGGTTAAGGGCAATACTGGGTTTAGATGCCAAAAACGCTGCTATTGTTCTTGATAATGCAGACATAACTCTTGCTGCTAAAGAATGTATTTTAGGTTCATTGTCTTTTAACGGACAAAGATGTACTGCTTTAAAAATATTATTTGTACACAAAAGCATAGTTGACACCTTCATTTCGAAGTTCAATGAAGAATTGGCTGCATTAAAAATCGGAATGCCCTGGGATGATAATGTGAACCTCACTCCTCTTCCTGAGCCTAATAAGCCAAAATACCTGAAAGAATGCATTGATGATGCTATAAGCAAAGGTGCAAAAGTGGTAAACCCAAATGGAGGTGAAAATAATTTATCTTTTGTATATCCAGCCGTTTTATATCCGGTTACAAAAGATATGAAATTGTACAGAGAAGAGCAATTTGGCCCCGTTATACCTATTGTGCCCTTTGAAAGTATTGAAGAACCTATTAACTACCTTATTGAAAGTGACCACGGTCAGCAAGTTAGTTTGTTCGGAAGCAATCCGGATCAGCTTGCAGATTTGATAGATCCTTTGGTAAATCAGGTTTGTAGGGTGAACATCAATTGCCAGTGTCAGCGTGGGCCTGACAGTTTCCCATTTACAGGAAGAAAAGATTCAGCTGAAGGTACTTTATCTGTTACAGATGCAATTAGATCTTTTACTATCAGGACTATGGTGGCAGCAAAAGAAAGCCCTGATAGTACCAGGATATTGAACCAGATTGTGAACGAACACAAATCTAAGTTTTTGAGTACTAAGTTTATTTTTTAAATGATTGAAAGGACGAGTGGTAATTCACTCGTCCTTTGACAAATCTAACTTCCGAATTTCACAACCTCTAAACTTCGAACATTCCACTGTCTTACTTTTTCCTTGATGAAAAAGTAACAAAAAATCAAGGCTGTTGAATAAATGGCTAAATTTCTTTGCCTATGCGCGAAATCCCGCGAACAAGTAACAGCAAAAATTTTTGAGGCAGCAGGCCCTGAGTAAGCGGTCTTTCTTTTCCCTCCCGCTTAAGAAATTTTTAACGCCATTTCTTCAAAGGCCCGGACCACTCTCAACTAGTCTAACTACCATTTAAATTTATTTAATGAAGGGTCAGTTATATATAATTCACATCTCATTATTTAACTATATTTTTAGCAGGTAAAAAAGTTTTAAAGTCAATGAAAAGTAAAAATATTCTTCTCATACTAACCCTGATTTGTTTTTTTACAAACTGCGTAAAAGTAGATGGCCTTTATATTGAACTTATAAATAGAGAGAAGGACAATCGGATTTTTATTCCTGAAAATACTATTGTGTATTCATATTCAATCTTAAAAAATGATACTGCTTACAAATGTGAAATAACAAACGATAACTTTTATAAAATAAATTCTAGTAAAGCCTTACCTGAAAGGGAATATTTTAAGACTAACTGGCGTCTTTCTAAATCAGAGAACAATGAAAAGGTAATTGACAAAATCGTTTATCAAACAGTTAAAAAAAGTTTTTTTTGAAAGAACAAATTCCTGGCAGAAAGAGGTGAACATTTTTTACCTGGCCGAAAATGGTAAAATATTAGATTCTAGCCATACAGGTGTGATCGAAAATAAATTTAACATATTTCTTCATCCTCCAAGATCATATCTATTTAGAATACTTGAACTTGCCCCTTTTCCATTTGTACAATTTCCTTTAAACATTCAGCGAAAATGGAAATTTAATTTAGAAATTGACGATTCCTGGAGTGATCCAAACTGGAAAGAGTGGAGAGGAAATATAGATAATCAATCTTTATATACTTGTGAGAAAAAAGAACTATTAGAAACTGAATTTGGCACTCTTTCCTGTTCTGTCATTATTTCAGATTCCAATAATGAAGCCGGAGATTCCAGTTTAGTAGCGTATTATAACATGGATTATGGATTTGTGATGCTTAAATATCATACTATTGACAATTCTAACTTAATCTTAAAACGTGTCAAAAAATAATCAATATTAGAAAATTCCAGCCCATTGAAAATCCAAAGGGCTGAAATTATTTAAGCCTGTTTCACCAACTGCACTTCTGCGTTCAAAGTGACCATTTCTCCCACAAGTACTCCGCCTGTTTCCAGAGCAGCATTCCAGTTTAAGCCCCAATCTTTTCTGTTGATTTTACCTGTAACTGTAAAACCTGCCTTTTGATTTCCCCATGGATCTTTGGCTAATCCTCCGAACTCAATATCAAGAGAAACAGGTTTAGTAACACTGCCAAATGACAAATCACCCTCCATTTTATTTTCATTGAAAGATGTTGAAACGAATTTCAACTGTGGATATTTTTCTGAATTGAAAAACTCCGCAGATTTAAGGTGGGTATCTCGCTGTTCATTGTCTGTGTCAATTGAAGCAATTTCAGCAGTAAACGTTACTTTGGCATTTTTAAAATCTTCTCCCGAAGTTTCAGCTTCACCGGAAAAGGTTTTAAAATTCCCTCTTACATTGTTGATCATCAAATGTTTCACTTTGAAACCTATTTCGCTGTGTGCAGCGTCAATTACCCATTTAGCCATTTTTCTATAGTTTAAAATAATAAACGTAGGTTACATATAGTTTCTAACAATTCAATAATAGTTGAATTAATAATTTGTTAAGATAAACTGAACGCATACTTAAAAGATAGATTTAATAAACAAAAAAAAGGCATTATCCATATAGATAATGCCTTAATGTTCCGTATTAGTTATACTTATTTCTTCTCTACTTTCTGAACTTTATTACCATTTATGCTTTGGACCTTTACTATATAGGTTCCTGAAGTCAACTGATTTCCTGCTAAAACTGATCCATATCCATGGCCTGTTTCTTGTACCTTTCCGGTTAAATCATAAATAGAATAAGTGAAATCCTGTTCGCTTTTAATTGTTATTTCCTTTTGAAAAGGATTTGGGAAACAATTTATTGAAGAAAAGGATCCACTATCTGCCAATAAATTTTCTTCACTCTCAAGAGCTGTTACACTTGAACTTTCTCCATAAGCCACTCCCCTTCCTGCTGTACTCATGTAAACCCGGCTGTACACATCCATATCGCCAATGATAAACTGTCCGTTTCCAGGGCCACCGTATTCATGAGCATCATCATTGATCCTTGTCCAGTTTGCACCTTCGTCCGTTGAGCGAAAGACACCGGTAACATTATTTACAGTCCCCCATATATAAATAGTAAAATATGTGCTTCCGGGTGCTGCTTTACCTAAACCTACAGCAGAACAAGTACTTACTCCATTAATTTTACTAAAAGATTGACCTGAATTAACCGACCTTGTAAATCCACCGTAGTAAAGTGCAACCCAAAGATGCCCTTCTTTTCCGGGAGCAGTCTGCACCCGGTTACTTCCACCAGCACCTGGATTTCCAGAAGCTGCAAAATTCAAACCACCATCTGTGCTCACATACATTGTTCCATTACCATATGCATAAAACTTATTGGAATTGACCGGATCTGCGACAGGAAAGGCTCCTCCAATACTTAATCCATTACAAGGAGTCCATGATGCTCCATTATTTGTAGAATAATAAGTTGTTGTACTTTTTTCAGGGCAATGTAAAAAGGTGTTTCCGTTTGCTGAAATAGCAACTTTCCCTTTGGCACCTTTTGTGGTGGATGATTTCCAGGAAATGCCCTGGTCTGTGGAATAATACATCTCATTCCCGGTCCGAAGAAGTTTATTGGTGTTTAATGCAGCATAAGAGATTCCGGTAGTAGTACCTGTTCTTGGGTTATGTATTGGAGCGTATGCTGTTGGATCATCATGTTTAAAACCATCATAATCACCAATTGCAGAAAAATTAAAACCACCTGGTATACTTATGAAATCTAGAGGAACAGTTTCTTCCAATCCTATAATATCAAATTTCCAGGGTGTAGAGGCCAAATCAATATTTATATTCGAAAATATACCGTTTCCTGATGTGACCATTACTTTTTTAGTATCAAAGGGGTCAAACTCAATAGACCCTGCCCAGTGAATTGCGTGCCCGGCAATCCAGGTGCAACCATTTGGATCAAGAGTATATCCTCTTGCTATCACGTCTGTCCAACTTGTGCCACCGTTAGTACTAAGATAAATTCTGTCTCCATAACCTTCTGAACCTTGCTGTTGGTAGTTGTTTATTGTAGAAGCAACTACCCTGTTGGAATTTGAAGGATCAACACTTATTCCTCCCCAAGCTCTTGAAATGCCGGAAGGTGTTACATTGGTCCAGATTGAACTTTTTGTATTAAATTTCCAAATTGCACCGTTATCTACTGTTCCATTTATTATTACACCACTAGCATTATACTCGGGATGAGGGCCGGCACCGTTTGCAAAATTAATAAACATCGTCCCATCACTTGCAACTGACA
>JACMRH010000440.1 GCA_014376535.1 Cytophagales bacterium
AGGGAACTGGAATTACATTCCAATCTGATAAAACACTCTCATGATCTAATATGTGTAGCTGATAGGGATGGCAATTTCAAGACTATCAACCCAATGTTTAGCACAGTTTTAGGTTGGCAGGAAAATGAACTACAAACTGTGTCGTTTTTTGATTTGGTACATCCAGGCGATTTTAAAAACACAAAGTCCAATTTTGATTTGATTTACAAAGGCAATAAAAGTGCCAAATTCATAAATCGCTACAAAACAAAAGACGGCAATTATTCAATACTGGAATGGGTATCAAATACAGATAAGGTTAATGGCGATATTTTCTGTATTGCAAGGGATATCACAAAAAGAAAGGAGCTTGAAAATAAAGCAAGGAATCTTTCTGAATTTCAAAACATCCTGCTAAACAGTACTGAATATTCCATAATCTCTACTGATCCTGAAGGTACAATCAAAAGCTTTAATAAAGGAGCCGAAAAACTATTAGGATATAAAGCGAAAGAAGTAATAAAAATACAAAACCCTGCCATTTTTCACGACCAGAAAGAAATTATTAGCAGAGCAAATGTCCTTTCGCTGGAATTTGGAATAGATATACAACCAGGTTTTGATGTTTTTATCTGGAAAGCCAAATCAGGAAGTGCTGATGTAAACGAATGGACATATATACATAAGGACGGCACACGCAGAACTGTTGAATTAAGTGTTACCTCTCTTAAAAACAATAACGAAGAGATATCCGGTTATATGGGAATAGCCAAGGATATCTCTGATCAAAAAAGAGCTGAAGAAGAACTTTTAATAACCAGAAACAGGTTAAAGACCACCTTTAATACTATGAGTGAAGGCATAGTTATTCAGGATTCAAGTGGTGCAATTATATCATCCAACTCTGCAGCTGAAAAAATACTGGGCCTCAGTGAAGATCAAATGTCAGGAAAAAAATCTGTTGATGCATTGTGGAGATGCATTCATGAAGATGGAAGTCCTTTTTCCGGCGATACGCATCCTTCAATGGAAGCTTTACGAACAGGAAAATCAGTGCACAATGCAACCATGGGAGTATACAAACCAGATGGAAGCTTGTGCTGGATCAATATTAATGCTGATATCTTAAAAGAAACGAATGGAGTAGTTTGCACTTTTTCTGATATTACATCGCGCAGACAAGCGGAAGAAAAACTCAAATCAAACGAGGCTTTTTTAAGGATTGTGACAGATTCACTCCCAAACATGATCGGATACTGGACTTCAGATCTGTATTGTGCTTTTGCAAATAAGTATTACATGGAAACTTATGGCAAAACCAGTAAGGACCCCATTGGAATTAGCATGAAAGACCTTTTGGGAAATGAAATTTTCGCCAATAATCTCCCATATATTCAAAGAGTACTCGCAGGCGAAAAGCTGAATTATGAACGGATGATTGTTAATTCTAATGGAGAGAATGAGTTTTTATGGGTCCACCTTATTCCTAATATTGAAATCGGTATAGTAAAAGGCTTTTTTATGATATTAACCAATATCACTGAATTAAAAAATTACCAGAATAAATTAGAACATTTAAATATTGAGCTAAAAGAAAGAACAAAACAAGCAGAAGCTGCCAGTATTGCCAAATCTGAATTTCTTGCGAACATGAGCCATGAGATCAGAACTCCATTAAATGGAGTGATCGGATTTTCAGAGCTTTTGATGAAAACACAGCTTAATATCAGTCAGGAGCAATACGTATCTGCTGTATGGCAATCAGCAAACCAACTCCTTGATGTGATAAACGACATACTGGATTTTTCTAAAATTGAAGCCGGGAAACTTGAACTTGATATTGACAAGACTGATCTCATTGAAATTGGAAGCCAGGCGGCTGACATGATCAAATTTCAGGCGCAGAAAAAAGGACTCGAAATTTTACTGAATATCTTACCAGATGTACCGGGTTTTATCTGGGCTGATGCTATCCGTATAAAACAAATCCTGGTGAATCTGCTAAGTAATGCTGCCAAGTTCACAAAAGATGGTGAAATAGAATTTAAAGTAGAAATCCTGGAAAAAATATCGCCGGATAGTTCAAAACTTCGCTTTTCGGTAAGGGATACAGGCATAGGAATCGACCCTAAAAATATTGATAAAATATTCATTTCCTTTTCGCAGGAAGATTCATCTACTACTCGCAAATATGGCGGTACAGGCCTGGGATTAACAATTTCAAACAAGCTGCTTGAATTAATGAATAGCAAACTTGAAGTTAAAAGTGAACAGGGCACGGGTAGTACTTTCTATTTTGATCTTGTCTTACAAACAAGTTACGGAGATACTTTTAAATTCGATAATACAGAAATTATAAAGAATGTTCTTATTGTGGATGATAACGAGAGCAATCGTGCCATACTAAAAGACATGCTCAGTATAAAAAGGATAAATTCAGATGAGGCCAGTAATGGATTGGAAGCTCTGGAGATGCTTTCAAAAGGCAAAAAATACGATACTATCATTATGGACTTCCACATGCCTTACCTGAATGGAATAGAAACAGTTAGAAAATTAAATTCTTCTGATTCCATCCCACAACATCAAATTATTTTACTACATAGTTCTTCAGACGATAAAGATATTTTCAGTGCTTGTAATGAATTGAAAATAAAACACAGATTGGTGAAACCAATTAAAATGCATCAGCTATTCGATGTGCTTTCCAAAATTCAGATTACCGATATATCACCAAAAAGGATAAAGCCCAATAGTCAACAGGAAAGGTTATTGTCGAATGCACCATTCACAATATTGGTTTCGGATGATAATAAAATGAATATTCTGCTGGTAAAAACAATGTTGAAAGAAATCCTTCCTTCAGCAAAAATCCTGGAAGCCTATAGTGGAAATGAAACAATAGACCTCTATAAGCAGAATGGAGCTGACATTATTCTCATGGACATCCAAATGCCCGAAATGAATGGGTATGAGGCAACTGAGGAAATCAGAAAATTGCAGAAGGAGAGAATACCAATTATTGCGCTAACAGCAGGAATAATAAAAGGAGAAAAAGAAAAGTGTATTGAAGCAGGAATGGATGATTATATGAGTAAACCCATTTCAGAAACCGGGCTTAAACAAATGCTCGCTAAATGGTTAAATATTCAGGAAGATAAAAATCTCCTTGTTAAAAAGTTAAAAATTGTAATACCGGAAACCAAAATTGAAATTAACAAAAGTGATCTGATTGAATCTATTCAATTTATCCGACACAAGACAGACCAGATTAAAGAAAGCGTAAAACAAAACAATCTGATACTTATTATACTATATGCTCATCAGTTAAAAGAAAAAGCAATAAGTATGGAATTTATGAGTATTAAAACAGCAGCAACTGAGCTGGAAAATATCAGCAATACAGGAGATGTAATTATCCCGGTGTTGCTGGCTGAAATAGACGCAGGATTAATGGAAATAGAAAAAAATCTAAATCCTGAATCGCTACATAAATAGTAAAAGAATTCAGGATAGTTTGGATTTAAACTGATTTACAATATCAGTCAGCATGTCTATTACTTCATTTGATAAACTGGTCAACAATTCATTGTCTTTTCCTGCATTTGCATAATCTTCAAGGCTTTGAATAGGCACCTTCAATTGTTCAATCCCCATCGCATTGATCGTTGTTTTTAGCTTATGTGCTGTTACTGAAATACTTCCTGCATTTTTCTTACGACATGCTTCTGCCAGTTTCTCAACAGATTCAGGAACCGTATCTATAAAAATTCTTAAAAGCTTCTTTTCGAATTCCTTATTTCCGTTGGAGATAAGGTGAAGGTTGGTAAAATCATAAACCCTCTTTGTTACTTTATTATCGGGGATCCTGTTCTTTGCTTCCTCTGGCAAAAGCTCAATAATTTTATTGTAGAGTTCAGCCTCATTAAATGGTTTAGAAACATAGTCGTTCATTCCAAGGGCTATAAACCTCTCCTTTTGTCCTTTCAAAGCATTAGCTGTGAGGGCAATTATGGGTATGGCTGACTTATTAAGTCCTCTGTTTCTGATCTCAATAGTAGCTTCTACCCCACCGAGCTCAGGCATTTGTATATCCATCAGTATAAGGTCATAGTCATTATTTGTCCACATTTCAACGGCTTCAATCCCATTCCTGGCTGAATCTACTTCCATACCCCAGGATTTGAGGATTTCACAGGCAAGAAACTGGTTTATCTCATTGTCTTCTGCAAGAAGAATTTTAACCTGCTGCAATTTTTTAAACTCTGTCGCATTGTCAGTATTCAATGTATTTTGCTTGATTTCAATTCCTTTCTCATAAGTAAGATCAAAAGAAAATACCGAACCTTTTCCAAATTCACTTTGTACGAACATGTTCCCACCTTGCATTTCGACCAGATTTTTACATATAGGAAGCCCCAGTCCTGTCCCTCCGAACTTTCTGGTTGTATCGTTTTGCGCCTGTGTGAAGCTGTTGAATATATCATTGAGTTTTGTCTGATGAATACCAATTCCTGTATCTTTTACTTCAAACAACATGTCTGTAGTATTGATTTTTTCTATTGCATGGATACAAAGCTCTACTTTACCATTTATGGTGAATTTTATAGCATTATTCAACAGGTTTACCAGAACCTGAGTAAGGCGATAAGGATCACCATTGACAATTATTTTTTGCTTGGGCAATTTAGATAATAACAGAATTCCCTTTTCTTCAGCCTTATACGTAAGGGATTTCAGTGCATTTTTTGCAAGCTCAACAAGATCAAAATCAACATGCTCCAACTCCAGTCTTCCGGCTTCAATTTTGGCCAGGTCCAGGATATCATTGATAATTACAAGAAGGTTGTCAGCAGAATATTTTACTGCTTTTAAATATTCGACCTGCTTTCCTTTCAGTTCTGTTTTTTGCAAAAGGCTGGTCATTCCGATTATGCCGTTCAAAGGAGTCCGTATTTCGTGACTCATATTAGCAAGAAATATTTCCTTTGCTTTAGTAGCTTCCTCTGCGATTTCCTTTGCTTTTTTCAATGCTTCCTCCGTTTCTTTAACGTCAGTTACATCTGTATAACTTCCTAACATTCTGTAGGCTACTCCATTTTCATCTCGTAAAGCAAAACCCCGGCACATAATCCACTTTGTTTCCCCGTTTTTATGAAAAAAACGAAGTTTATAATAAAACGGGGAATCCTTTTCGAAATGATCCTTTAATATCTCCTGGGAAATTTTGAGATCTTCCGGATGCATGATTTTATACCACATGGTAATGTGGTTATCAAACTCATGGTCCTCATAACCGAACATCTGTTTCAGTCTTTTGTTAAAAAAAACGTAATTCGACTGTATATCCCAGTCCCATATACCATCATTAGTAGCTTCTACTACCAGCCGATAAAGCTCCTCGCTCTTTTTTAGCTCTTCTTCTATGTGTTTGCGTTCGGTAATGTTCAAGCCATATCCAAGTGCCATTTTCATTGTCCCATCCTGGTTCATTACCGGATATAATTTTCGAAGAAAATGATTTACAACACCTTGTGGGTTCACCAGCCTCTCTTCCCACTCTATTTGCTTCCCGGTGTTTTTTACTTTATTAAACGTGTCTCTTCTTTCATTAGCCAGAGAAACAGGGCGGTTTCTGTATTCACAATAATCATAATCTGTTTTTCCTATGATCCATTTCCTGATTTCAGGATTCATTATCCCAACAGGATTTACAAACAGATATTCATGGTCAGGATTGAATGCAGCTATGTCTGAGGGTATACAATTTAATATGTTCTCGTAAAATTCTTTCTGTTTATCAAGTTCTGCATTTGTATCTAATGCCAGTTTTTCTGCATTTTTCATCTGAGTTATATCCTGATAAACCCAATAATGACCCAGGTATAGGCCGTTATTATCTTTTACTGGGATATAATCCCTTAATAGAAACCTGTTATCAGTCATGGTAAGTCCTTCAGCCAGAACTGGTTGTCTTTCATTCAGTATTAGGTTGATCCTTTCTACAAAAGCATCACTATTCTTAAACATATGCTTAACTTGTTCAGCTGATTGTGAGCAATCTGCACCTACAAGCATGTCCGGCGAAACTGAAATATTAAACAGCTCACAAAAACGGTCATTGGTAATAACAATTTGCCTTTGCTCATTTTCAAGAAGGAGAGCATACTGAAATCCGTGAACCAAAGTATACAGTTGCGATTTCAGGTAGAATGAATCGCCTGAAACATCACCTGATAGCTTTAATTTATAATTATCTCTTTCTTTCTGTAATTCTTCCAGTTGCTTTTTTAATTCCTGATTTTCATTCAGAAGAAATTCCTGTGATAGCATAATAATTTGAACTACTTATTCTAACGTTTTAAAGAATGCATAGTTCAATAAAAATTCAGACAAGGCATGTGAAGCGTTGGCAAGTGTGGTGGCTGAACATGCCCATGCCCAAAGCTAAAGTCTGGTTTGCGTGATGGCTAAATGGATGGTGATTGCAGGAGTGACAAGGTAAGCTTGGCAAATGAGGGTTAGATTTAGCTTGCCACTCCTGCCACATTGGATTTAATTGAATTGGTTTTTGTGTAAGCAGCTTGCCGACCTGGGGAGGTTGGCTGCGAGGTAAGGTGCTTGTAATAAAGTTAGAATGGTGTTGTCTATATTTCTATATAGAAAAAAATTAATGCTTAATCATCTTTTTAATATTTCCTACTTTTAGAGCCTCAACCACTTAAAATGAATCTCAACAAACCATTACTCGAAGAAATTTAATAAACAGATAAGATTTAGATTCCGGTTTTTCAAAGGCATTATGTCTGGGGTGAACAGGAACAATGGAAGCCTTTGTGGGAAGATTTTGAAAACAAGTTAAATGAAAGTTTAAATAATCAAAAGCTCCATCCTCATTACACAGGCTCTATTGTTCTCAATTTAAAAAGTTGCAAAATAAGGAAAATATGGTGGTTTGGGAAATAGGAGGATGAAACTATCTTAAGTTAAACGGCATAAAATATCACATCTTAGATATAATATTCAATAGGTAATTTACCTTTAATATGATAAATAATAGTAGTATTGTATACCAAAATTTAAACATATCATGGTAGCATTTAATACTCTATGGACTAATCACCCAGGTTGAACAGACCCTTGTAGTTTTGAACATCAATGTGCAGTAAGAATGGGTGTAGCATTAGAAAAGTCTAAAGTTGACATGAGTACTTTTCATGGAGCAAGGTGTTGGCAAGGACATGCGCCAAAGCATATTTTAAGAGCTCAGGAACTTGCCGATTGGATTAGCAGAAAACCTCATTATTTTGGTACAACATCAACCTATAAAAATGTTACTCAGGCAAAATTCAGTGGTAAAAAAGGCATTCTGTTTATTCAACATGGCTGGGGGGCAACGGACCATATAGATCTATGGGATGGAACAAGTATGAAGGTGGGTGAACCGGAATATTTTTCTTTAGGAAAGGAAGTTTGGTTTTGGAAATTAAATTAATACTATGAAATTTTTAAAAGGATTTACCTTTTTACTGGTTATTCTTCAATCCTGTTCCTTAGATAGGGATACAAGTGAAATTACTGATAGTTACACAGTTGGGGAGACAAAACTGGATTTAGTAAAAGAAAACGATTCAACAGCTTTTTTAAATATTACAAGAGAAGGGATTGTTACACAGAATAAATTAAAAATAAAACCACCATGCTACTTTTTAAGAAAAGGAGGTAAAGTACAGGATTATTCTTTTTTAGGTGTTGAAGCACAACATGTGTTAATTGTGGCAGGAACGATGGCAACCAAGGATAGGAAAAAAAAATTTAGTCTTAAAAACGAAGAAGTGTGCGGATCAGAAGCGCAAGGTATTGTGTTTGAATATGAGAAAGTAAAAGTAACAGAGAAAGTGTTCTCTGGTAATGTTTATTGTAAAGATTTGGGGGTTGACAACCTTTACTTTTGGAATGCTTCTCATAACTAAATTCTTTTAAAGGATATAATGCGATATCCTATGCTGGGCTTTGTATATCTCGATGTCATAGGTGGCAATGATGAATTGAAAATTACAGCCAATTGGAAAACTGAAATAAAATAATAGATGAAATCTATATTTTTAATATTGAGCCTTTTTGGAATAGCTGGGTTTATGCAATCTTGTGATTTTGGGCATCAACAAGACAAAGTAGACGAATTTTATACTACAAAAAGATTCAGAGATATTCCTTCAATACCTTTAATCAAACCATTGAAATTGAGATTTGATAGAATACCTAATAAATGGTATTTAGAAATTCCCTCCTCCTTTAAAAACCAAATGAACATTGACTCTGTAATCGGGATTGGAGTTGAGCATCCATTTGTATACGGTGAAATATTCCCGTCTAAATTTTATAGTGAAGATTATAAAAATGGTGATTTAATGATTGTAAATAATTACAATACAGTTTACGGCCCGAATCTTTCAATGTGCTTCATTGCTGTATTCTGACCACATGGTTTCTGATGATCCGTTGGCTGATGGGCTTTGAGAAACATTTCAAAATCCACTAAGAACTTGTAGTTCAGTTGCGAAAGGAAAATATCAGAAGTCCGGAGATGCTTATCCAGGAACATTGTGATATACTTTTGTGTAGTTCCGTAGTTCTTTAATGTTCCCCATTCCAATTGGGTTTTCATAATATCGTTATGGTAGTTTATTAAAGAGACGAGACTTTGTTGATTGGCTGAAATTCCCAAATAAGCATTTTTTAATCCATCTGCCGTTACTAGTTCGTTTTTAGCGAGCTTTTCCCGGTAGTGCTCAAATATCTTCGCCTCAATCTGCTTTAAATAGTTATTGATAGTTCGCGCTCCTTCACTATTGCCTTTCGCCTTTCCGTTGTCCCAAAGGCTTTCTAAAACGGTGCGTTTAATTGAGAACTCTGCCCTTTGAGAATTGACGGTTATACCGCAATAGATAAATAGTTCTTGTTTAATGCCTTTAGAGGGTCTTACAATAAAAGCTGTGCTATACGTTGTTCTAGTTTCCATATTTTTTACTGCTTTTGGGTTGATTTTGTTCACCTACGATTGTTGGAAAGGTTACCAAATACGACCAAACAGTTTCAAATTAAATTACTGAATTTCAATAACTTAACTCAAATTTGGTGAGCTTTTTTGAACTTTCAAAAGACTCACCGAATAACTCACCTATGCACTGAAAACTATTGAATAATATGAGGGGGGTATAAAACAAAAAACCCCCTAAATCATACGATTTAGGGGGTTTTAGTAAGAGATGTTACTCTCTAAGTCGGGGTGGCAAGATTCGAACTTGCGACCTCCTGCTCCCAAAGCAGGCGCGATAACCGGGCTACGCTACACCCCGAGGTGTTGTTGTACGCAAAAAAGGTTTTCCCGGAACCTTATGCGGAGAGAGCGGGATTCGAACCCGCGGAACAGAATGACCCGTTCGGCAGTTTAGCAAACTACTGGTTTTAGCCACTCACCCATCTCTCCAAAATCTATGTAAATAAAGAGGTGCGATTTAAACTTCTCCTCCTTTATTATTAGTCTTAATTACAATATTTCAAGCTTCTCCTGAAATGAGGGTGCAAATATAGCAGTAAGATTCATTACACCAAAGCCGAATGATATTTAAAATCAAATTTATTGCGATTTGACCTGTTCTTCTTTTAATTGGCTTTTTATCAGCATAAATAAACCAATAGTTAAACAAATAGAGATTATACCAATATAAACAGGTATACTTTCTTCAGATTCAATATCAAAACCGATACTTCCTTTGTTTTTTAGATAAATTAACACCAAGGTCAATCCGTTGTTTGTAAAATGTGCTACAACAGGTAAGTGGAATTGACCGCTAACGAGATATAAATACCCAAACATAGCACCAAGCATTAATCTTGGTAAAAACCCATAGAATTGAAAGTGTATGGCACTAAATAAAAACGCAGCCATCCATATAGCCAGATGTGGAGAATTTGTAATTCTGGAAATTTTATTTTGAAGAAATCCTCTAAAAACCAGTTCTTCACCTACAGCTGGTATTAAAGCAATAACCACGATGCCAATAAACAATTCCTGAAAATTATCCAGTTTAGTGAGCATTTGCGTTAGTTCTTTCAAAAAATCTTCCTTTTGGCGCGCCCACATTTCTATTGATTCAAATCCTGGAGGTAATTTCAAAGACTCGTTCCACTCAACTAATAAAGAGGTAAATGGCATGGAGATGATCATTATTACAATCGCTATTAAAAACAAAACAGGATTCAAGTTTACTTCCCGATATAAAAATGAAACAATGCCTTGTTCCTTCCACTTCATAAACGCTAATGGAGCAATAATAAAAGCAACCAGAGATGTAAAGCCTTGCATAAAAAGCATCTGCATCTTAATTCCAGGAGATGTTAAAGGATGATTGATTGCAAACATCACATCATCTACCTTAAAATCATAAAAAGGTAGAAGGCACAATAATGCAATGAATTGTGCAACGAAAAGACTACAAATAACTACAAGTGTAAAAGTCAGAATATCCATCCAACTATTCCTTTGATTCATTTTCTATTTATTAATCTATTTGAATTACTACTTTTTCAGTAATTGGTTTTCCAATACATGTCAAAACCAACCCCATTTTTTTCTCATTTTCTGACAGAGCATCAGAATCCCCCATATCTACTTCACCCTCAACGCATTTCCCAAGGCAGGCTGTACACACACCACTTGCACAGTTATAAGGTATTCGATAATTATGATCCAATGCCCCATCCAAAATGGTTTGATTATCCTCAAGTTCATACTCAAACACTTCCTTCCTATAGACAATTTTTACAGACTTTTTAGAAGATGCTTCATTCATTTTGGAGTTTGAGATGATTTCTGATTTAAAAGACTCTTTTTTTATATTTTCACTGGCAAATCCCAAAGATTTAATAGCTGCCTCAGCAATCTCCATATAATCTTTAGGACCACAAATAAAAAATGATTTTTCAATATCCAGGCTTAATTCAGATATTAGATTTTCTAATAGTTCGTGATCTGCCCTACCTTTAAATCCTTGCCAGGCTTCAGACGGATTACTTAAGAGATGTGTGACATTTAACCTTTCTGGGAATTCAAACTCCAATTTGATTATCTGCTTGTTATAAATAATATGGTCTTCATCACGACTTGAAAATACTAAGTTCACAAATGATTTTGGCTCCTTAACGAGGATGCTTTTCATCATTGCAAACAAAGGGGTAATACCACTTCCTGCAGCAAATAAAAAATATTGCCTTGCATTTGCTGGATGAAGGTCCGGTACAAACATTCCAGCTGGATAGTGTGCATCTAAGTAATCGCCAATATTCAGTCTTTCAATAAGATATGAAGAAATATTACCTCCTTTAATCTTTTTAATAGTAATGGCTGGGTTTTTATCTTTTACTGCTACAGAACTTAAGCTATAGCTTCTCTTGTATTCCTTGCCATCCAAATTAACTATCAAAGTGATAAACTGACCAGGTTTATAGAATAATGTATTTCCTGCTACATTTTCCAAAACAAATGAACAAGCTTCGGGAGTTTCCCAAAACTTATCTTTAATTTTAAATTTTAAAGTATCCAATTCTTATTTTTCTAAATTCAAAGTTAATTTAGCATATCTATTTATTGGTAAATAGTTTTACACTTTCACTAATAAATCCAATATTTACACAATAATCTGACTTTGGACACACACGTTTCACATACCGATTCAGGCAAAAACGCCCAATTTGTCAAGGATTTCATGCCTTTGCTGAAGTCATTGTACAATTTCGCCTACCGCCTTACTTTAGACGAAGACGACGCCAACGACCTTGTACAAGACACGTACATGAAGGCTTTTCGTTTCTATGATACTTTCGAACAGGGAACAAATTCCAAGGCGTGGTTGTTCAGGATCTTGAAAAACAGTTTCATCAACGAATACAGGCGTAAAGCAAAGCAGCCTGGAAAGGTTGACTATCAAACGGTAGAAGCCTATTACAATTCGGATGATGTAGACGAGTTAATCACTCCCGACCTGCGTGTAGAATCAGTACAGGACATGATCGGGGACGAGATCTCCCGTGCACTGAACTCTATTGATGCTGATTTCAGGCTGGCTATTATCTTATGTGACATCGAAGGCTTTACCTATGAGGAAATGGCCAAAATCCTTGACATTCCCATTGGAACTGTAAGGTCAAGGTTGCACAGGGCA
Source organism: Cytophagales bacterium (assembly GCA_014376535.1). Lineage (GTDB taxonomy): Bacteria > Bacteroidota > Bacteroidia > Cytophagales > UBA9547 > UBA9547. The sequence goes on from JACMRH010000440.1 coordinate 12,204, forward strand.
AGACAAATGCTCAAAGAAAAATTAGCCAACTATGCACAAGGTCTTGGGTATAATGTAGGTAACTGAAAAAGAAAGGATTCGTATTAATAATAAAAGTAAGGCGTATGTTCAATTTTATCTCTAAGTGGTTTCACACAGGTACTAATACCGCAAAATCTATTGAAGACAAGAAAAAATTTCAGGAAGCAGTTTACCTGATGCTGGATGGTGAGGCTAGTCCGGAACAGCAAAAATTTGTGATGGAAAAAATCAAATGCTGCCAATATTCTAATAGCAAATATGAGCTAGAAAAATGTTTGCGGGATAAATTAAAAGCACTTTACTGTTCCAAAGATGCTCCCAATAACATGGAGCAGGTTATTTTACAAAAAATCACAACAGGACAGGTGAACCTGTAATAATTATCGATTAAAATTTACTAATTCATGCCTGGCAAGCTCATTATTTTTTCAGCTCCGTCTGGCTCAGGCAAGACAACCATAGTCCGTCATTTACTTAAAACGGTTCCTCATTTGGGGTTCTCAATATCGGCCACGACTCGTAAACCCCGAGGTGAGCAGGAAGTTAATGGTAAAGATTATTATTTTTTAAATAAAGAAGATTTTGAGAAACACATTGACAACGGCCATTTTGCTGAATGGGAAGAAGTATATGATGGTACTTACTATGGCACTCTCAAAACAGAAATAGAACGTCTTTGGAACATAGGCTTAGACGTTATTTTTGATGTTGACGTAATTGGAGGCCTGAACCTGAAAAAAGAATATGGCGATAAAGCTATAGCTATCTATGTCGATACACCGGATTTTGACAAACTCGAACAGCGGTTACGATTGCGGGCTACGGAATCAGAAGAAAAAATTCAGCAAAGGCTTTTAAAAGCCCGGTCAGAAAAACAGTTCAAACATAAATTTGATGAATTGCTCCTGAACGAACATTTGGAAGAAACTCTGGTAAAGGCGGAAGAAATAGTCAGGAAATTTGCTTCACACTAATCTTTTTGAATTACCATCTGTATATCATTGGATTGGTAAATACTTAACTCACCCATTTTTAAAAATATTTCCTCAATTTTCTTACTCGACATCAAGTTAAAGATTTAAAATAAGGTATTAACCGTTATACTAAATCTATCAGTCAAGCGTTTTGGGATTAAAGCACTCTATTATGCGTATTCTTCAATTGTATCTTTTACTATTCCTGATTTTTTCGTGTGCTAAAAAACAAAATGAAATTACACCTCAACTGAAAGTTCAAGTAACTGAGCCTACTAAACCCAAAGGGAAAATCCAATTATTATTAGGGGCAGTTTATAAAATTGATGGTGTATATCAGGATTTCGTAATGTACCCTGACACCATTTTAAAACCTGAATTTCAAAAATATATTACGGACAATGGAGACTCTGTCATCTTATCAGAATTCAATTATTTTATTCATAAACTGGTATTATTTAAATCTGATGGTGATTCAATTCCCTTAAAAGATTCTGTTTTTATAGTAAAAAACAATTCAATAATTAGAAATGATATTTTTAATTTAACCTCTATTCCGGAAGGAGACTATGTAAAGGCAACATTTTACCTGGGTACATTAAAAACACCTGATCAAGTAGCTTTTTTAAAATCCAAAGCTCCCGAATTCTTCAATACTATTGATCAATACGATTTTTTCCAATTTAAAGGATTATACAAAAATTCAGATACCGCTCTCGCCTACCCAAATGAGCCGACGAGATATTGGAAAAAATTTAACTGGTCACTATCATCTTCAGATAACGTTCAAGACCATTCAAGTCAAAAAATGTATTGTCCTTTTTTCACTCCAATTGTTGTTAAAAATGAGGGTATAGCTCCTTACATGCACATTAGGGTAAATATGAGAGCATCGTTTGGCTATGCAGATCAGAACAAATCTTTAATTGATATTAAAGCTTATTCAAAAGAAAGGTTTACATCATTAAACTCAATTCTTTATACTAATATTTTTTCTGTTGATATTAAGGGCGCTTCAAGAATGTTTGTTAATGATCATATTCACCCGAATTAGATTCCTTACAATTCATAAACCAAGCAATCCAAATCAACAGTAATTGAGCTGGAAAACGCATTAAAGCTAGCATTCGGCTGCCAATGGCTGGTTGGTCCAGGAACATATCTATAAAGTGTAAAGGTAAAAAGACGATCATCAATAATAGTATCCCAGAATTACCAAATTGCCTCGTAGGTTTGTAAAAAACAGATAATCCTAATACAAACTCCACAATCCCTGAAAGGTAAACGATCGTATATTCTGGGAAAAAATCTGGAATAAATGGAAAATACATTTTAGGTTTTATGAAATGCATTAATCCTGCTATCATCATAAAAAGTCCAAAAAATAAAGTTAGAAACTTTTTAAACACCTGATAGTAATTATTAAATGCCAGAAATTTATCAAAAAATCATTAGCTATTAGCAAAAAGCAAAAAAGCCTGTAAGTTATTCACTTACAGGCTTTTTTATTGTCTCTTGGCGGTATGGACGGGACTCGAACCCGCGACCTCCTGCGTGACAGGCAGGCATTCTAACCAACTGAACTACCACACCGTTTCCTTCGTCTTTCGTTGAAGGAGTGCAAAAGTATGAGGTCAGCACTAACTTTCCTAATTTAATTCACAATAATTTTATTAAAATATCAAAGATCTGGTTGGTTCAGTTTTCGTGTTAATTTTGCACCTCATTATTTAGCGCAACACCTTAACTAGCCTATGAGTACTTACCTGGATTTTGAAAAACCGATTGCTGAACTTGAAACTAAATTGGCGGATATGAAGCAACTGGCGGAAGAAAACAACGTAAATGTGGACGTCGCAGTAAAAACCTTGGAAGATAAAATCAAGAAACTTAAAAAAGATACATACGGAAACCTGACCCGCTGGCAAAGGGTCCAATTGTCAAGGCATGCCGACAGACCCTATACCCTTGATTACATCTTTGCTATCTCAGATAAATTTATAGAATTATTTGGGGACAGAATGGTGAAGGACGATAAAGCCATGGTTGGAGGATTTGGCGACATTGAAGGTGAAACAGTAATGTTTATCGGTCAGCAAAAAGGTAGAAATACGAAGCAACGCCAGATGAGAAACTTTGGTATGGCCAATCCAGAAGGTTATAGAAAAGCTTTACGACTCATGAAAATGGCAGAAAAGTTTAACAAACCTATTGTTACATTGATTGATACACCAGGTGCATTTCCTGGAATGGAAGCAGAAGAACGAGGACAAGGAGAGGCAATAGCAAGAAATCTTAAAGAAATGTTTATGCTAAAGGTTCCTGTTATCTGCATCATAATTGGTGAAGGAGCTTCAGGTGGGGCCTTGGGTATTGGCATCGGGGACAAGGTACTCATGCTAGAAAATACCTGGTATTCAGTTATTTCACCTGAATCCTGTTCTTCTATTTTATGGAGAAGCTGGGATTATAAAGAACAAGCTGCTGAAGCATTAAAGTTAACTGCCAATGATATGCTTTCTGCAGGTTTGATTGATGGTATAATAAAAGAACCTCTTGGCGGTGCACATACAGATCCGGAACTTATGGCAAAAACCATAAAAAAAACCATCTTAGAAACCATCAAAGACCTCAGACGGATGAATAATAATGAAAGGTATTTGGCTAGAATTGATAAATTTTCTAGAATGGGAGCTTATAAAGAACTTCCGGAAAAGGTTAAAGCCTAATTAATGCGTCTCCATCTTCTGGAAACTGGACTATTCAAGTTAGATGGTGGAGCAATGTATGGAGTTGTTCCTCAATCTCTGTGGAAAAAACTTAATGCTCCGGATGAAAATAATATGTGTACATGGGCAATGAGGTCTCTACTCATTGAAGAAAAGAACAATTTAACCCTTATTGATACTGGAATTGGTAATAAACAGGAACCAAAATTTTTTAATCATTATTTCCTACATGGCGACAATTCTCTTGAAAAATCGCTAAACAAGCTAAACTTCTCTCCTTCTGATATAGCAAACGTTTTTTTAACACACTTGCATTTCGACCACGCTGGTGGAGCCATTAAAAAAGTAGAAGACAATTTGGTTCCAGCGTTTGAAAATGCAAATTACTGGACAAACTCTGATCATTGGAATTGGGCTATAGAACCGAATCCAAGAGAAAAGGCAAGCTTTTTAAAAGAAAATATATTCCCAATTTATGAAAGTGGCCAATTAAAATGGGCTGATAAAGAGAGTTTTACTGCCTTTGATTATATTATTGTTGACGGACACACCGAAAAAATGATGTTGCCCAAAATCATTTGTAATAACAAAACTTTCGTCTTTGTTTCCGATTTAATTCCTTCAATAGGTCATATTCCTTTAGCCTATATAATGTCTTATGATGTTCGACCATTGATAACCATGGCAGAAAAAAGATCATTTTTAGAAGAAGCTGCAAAAGGGAATTGGATTTTGATTTTCCAACACGATCCAAATGTAGAATGTTGTACTGTAAAGTTTTCTGAAAAAGGAATTGTGCCCGATGAGGTTTTCAAATTCTCAGAAGTAAACACATAAAAAAAGCCCCCGATATGTCAGGGGCTTTTTCATTTCAATAAGGTGTATGAATTATTCGGTTTTCTAACCATCAATACTATTTCGATTTAAAAGGTAACTATGCCAGTCCTTTTAATTTCTGATTTAATTTATCGAGGTATTTCTGCTCATTTGCATCAATTCCAAACTCTGAGCTTGCAATACGGGACGTTATTCTTTTTACTAAGTCTACCACATTTGCATTAAAGGTTGATTTATGTGTATCAACGTAATCAATGAACGAATTAAAAGCTGATACGGGATCTCCAAAGTTGTCCTCTAAATAGTCAAATTCCATTTCAGTGTAAAAGGCATTGTCAGTACCGAACTCATCCGTACTACCTTCCAGCGGGATTAATTCTTCCCTGACTATTTTTTTTAAGGTATTATACTCTTCGTTACCAACCTTACCATCTGCCTTTGCTATAGCGTACATGAGCTTTCCCAGCTCAGAATAAAAATCCGTATACTTCATTTAAATCAATTTTGGAATCAAAATTACTTTTTTAATGTCCATTTTTATATTGGGATTTGGAAAAATATTAAAAATATATTTAAGCCAGAAATATTAATTAAAATAATAACATATAACATAATACCTACAACTCCGTAAAATGTACTTATACATAAACAATTACGGCCATGAAAACGATATGCAAAGTTTTAGGTCTTGTCTTTATTATCTCTACTTCAGTTAGTTGCAAAACCGCTAACTATAATTCTCAACCCTGGATGCCACATAAAGCCAAAGGAAAATCTCAAAATCATGGACAATCCAAAAGGGCTTCGGTTACTCATCGAGAATACAATAATTTCTAGTTAATTTTCCTTTCAACTTTTCAAGGATTAGATTTGAATAAAATTAATCCTTGAAAATCTATCCTAACATCTTATCAGGAATTTCCGATTGTTTAAAAAACATTTTATTGCTGAATAAATATACAGCTGATGTTTTAGACCAGGCATTTCGAAACAACAAAAAATGGGGATCCAGAGATAGGAGATTTATTGGCGAAAGTGTATTTGACATAGTAAGATGGCGTAAACTTTTTGAACACCTCGCTGACACAAACAGTTCTGATACAGATTATTGTGAAAAACTAATTGCAATTTATCTGTTAAAAAGCGGACACACTTTACCAGAAACTTATTCTAAACTCATAAGCTGGGAATTGGGAAATGAAAAAATTTATTCAGAAACTTTCTCTTTCGCAATCAAAGAATCAATTCCAGAATGGCTAAATGAATTGGGTAAAACTGAGCTACCACATATTTGGGAAAGAGAAATCGAATCATTGAATGAACAAGCAAAGGTTTTTCTTAGAGTTAATACTTTAAAAATTAATACTATTGACCTTCAGGAAAAATTGAAAATACTAGGAATAGAAACCAGCACCAAATCAAATTCACCTGCTTGTCTTATTCTAAATAAAAGACAAGCATTAAACTCACTTCAAGAATTCAAAGATGGTTTATTCGAAATTCAGGATTTAGGTTCGCAAGAAATAACTCCATTTATGAAATTGGAGCCAGGGATGAATGTTATAGATGCCTGTGCTGGAGCTGGAGGTAAAACACTTCATATGGCATCTCTGTTAAAAAATACTGGAAAAATCATTTCAATGGACATAGTAGAAAGAAAGCTTAAAACACTTAAAGAGAGAGCCTTAAGGGCAGGAGCTAAAAACATTGAAACAAGAACAATTCAGTCAGAAACTGTAGATAAGTTAAAAAACACGGCAGATCGTTTGCTTTTAGATGTCCCTTGTTCTGGCCTTGGAGTTTTAAAAAGAAATCCTGATACAAAATGGAAATTAACTAAGGAAGAAATTGAAAGTACCATATCTGTTCAGTCTCAAATCCTTTCTGAGTACTCGTCTATGTTGAAAGTTGGAGGAATTATGGTCTATGCTACATGCAGTATTTTACCATCTGAAAACGAAAAACAAATTGAATCTTTTATAAATAATAAGAACAGTTGTTTTATTCTAGAGGATGAAAAGCATATTTGGCCTTCAGAGGGCGCCGATGGATTTTATATGGCCAGAATGAAAAAAATTAAATAATTGTTTACTTTTCAATCTTAACTACGTTAAATATTATCAAAGATTAACAGAAACATCATTTTGGCTTGCTTGAGTATAGTTGTTTTTCTATATTCGTAGCCTTTTAACTGATTGCAGGGTATGACAAAGGCTTTTCAAATTAATACTCAACTGGTTACTCAAAGCCGGTTGGACCAAACGGACTATAATAACTTAGGATTCGGGAAAGTTTTCTCTGACCATATGCTCGTTTGCGATTTCAAAGACGGAGCCTGGGAAAAGCCTCAAATTATACCATTTCAAAATCTTAGCATCAGTCCTGCTACCAATTTCATTCATTACGGACAATCAATTTTTGAAGGTTTAAAAGCATTTTTATCTACCGATGGCAAAGTCAGGATTTTCAGGCCTGAAGCGAACGCCAGGCGGATGAATATTTCAGCGAAGCGATTGTGCATGCCTGAAATCCCTGAAGAAATATTTCTTGAAGGATTAAATGAACTATTGAACCTGGATAAAAAATGGATTCCAACTTCAGAAGGGAGTTCAATGTATATAAGGCCTTTCATGTTTTCACTAGATGCTGAAATAAGAGTAAGGCCATCAGATACTTACAGGTTTATGATAATACTTTCCCCTTCAGGAAAATATTATTCCTCTCCTGTTAAGGTTTTAGTAGAAAGGCAATATGTTAGAGCTGCAAGAGGTGGCCTTGGTTCAGCAAAAACATCTGCAAACTATGCTGCATCACTTTATCCTGCAAAACTGGCTCAGCAAAGAGGATTTGACCAGTTGATATGGACAGATGCTTCAGAGCATCAATACATAGAAGAAGCAGGCACAATGAATTTTATGTTTGTTATAAATGACACATTAATTACTCCTGCACTTTCTGATTCTATTCTTGCTGGTATAACCAGGGATTCGATCATCACTCTTGCAAAAGAATGGGGAATGAAAGTTGAAGAGCGCAATGTAAGTATTGATGAAGTCTTAAAAGCTTCAGAAAATGGAACTTTAAAAGAAGCGTTTGGTGCAGGAACAGCTGCAGTAGTTTCGCCTATTGTGGTTATCCATGACAATGGTAAAGACTATAATTTACCTGCAGTAGAGGGCAGGATTTTTTCTGCAAGGGTTGCAAAAGAATTATCTGAAATAAAGGCAGGGACAAAGGCGGACAGCCATAACTGGGTAACTGTTCTTTAAATTTAATTAATGCCTGGCTGTGGATATATCTGTCCCAAATGTAATGATACCGGTTACGATGAGAACCAGTTAGCCTGTGATTGGTGCGTAGTAGAAAATAAGATTTCTGAAGTTTTTGAGTCTGTCAATATTAGTGACGAAAACTGGGAAAAATCTGTTCACGAAGGTCCGTGTTGTGGCGATCTTGGGAGTGAAAGTTGATGGTTAACAGTTTATAGTTTACTGTAATAACCTAGAATTCAGATTTTACGTAATTGATTTATTCTTCCTTTGGTTAAATGGTCCTCCACTCTAGACTATTGACTTTTAACTATTAACTAATCGAGATTGTACCTTCCCATAATGGGAAAATGATCTGAAGCTTTCATATTAGTAAAAGTATCGAACTTCTTGATCCTGATTGTTTTATTGAAGAACTGATTGTCAATTCTTAAGAATGGCATTCCCCCATTAAATGTAAATCCAAATCCTTTCCCGGCTTCTTCAAAAGAATTATCGTAATACTTTTGCATAATTTTATAGGAATAGCCATAAGGTAGATCATTCCAGTCGCCACAAATTATAACTTTGAACGGAGAGTTTTTTGCGGCTTTTAATACTTTTTCTATTTGAATAGCCCTTAATTTAAAGCCAGATTTTAATTTTACAAATAAACCAGCTTTTTCAACCTCATTTAGTTTGATTGCTTTTTCATCAATATTCAATGATTCAAGATGAATGTTAAATATCCTGACAGTTTCTCCAGAAATTATAACATCAGTATAAATAGCCATGTTATTACTTCCTTCTTTAAATATTATGTTTCCTTTTTTTACAATCGGGACTTTGGAGAATGTTGCCATACCGAATTGACCTCCACCATTATCGTTCAGAACCACAAAGAAATGATGGTAAGGATATCCAATTGATTGCATCTTACTTACCATGTTCAAGTAATCTTCCCTTTTATTCTGATAAAATTCCTGAAAGCAAACTACATCAGGATGTACCACATTGCTAAGCCAATCTGCTATTTTGAATCCAGAGTGTTCCTTTTTATTTTTCCATGATGCATAGGCATTAAAAACCCTCACATTGTAATTTAATACATCAAAATCACCATCAGACTTTACAGCGTAGTCTTGGCTATTGCCAAAGGCTAAAGAACTTTTCAAAAACCCAGCACCTGAAATCAGCACCAAAACTGAAAGAATTGCTTTCCATTTTCCGAAAAACAACCAAAACACTATAAAAATCACATTGATTAAAAGTGCAAACGGAACCATGTATGAAACAAACCCTGCTAACCAATGCTCGTGAGGTGATACACTCGCTGCGGAAAAGATGCCATAACTTAAAATGGCAACTATAATATTCAGTATAAAGAGTAGTGTAAACAAGAATCTGACAAAGACACGAAATTAACTGCATATCTCCACATCAGGAAAAATGAAAAATGTAGATTTGTTCAAAAAGTTACATTCAACTTAAAAATTATGTATCAAAGAATTGTAGTGCTGGATTCAGGAACATTTTACGGACATCCTTCATTTCAAGAATCCCTCCAAGGTCTTGGTGAGTTGGAAATATATGATTTTACAGATAAATCTCAAGTGAAAGACCGAATTGCAAATGCAAACATCGTTCTGACTAACAAAGTAGTGATTGGGAGAGACACTATAGAAAATTCTGTTCTCTTAAAATTAATATGTGTTACCGCGACCGGAATGAACAATATTGATTTGAAAGCGGCTAGTGAAAAAGGCGTAATCGTCAAAAATGCTAAAGGCTATTCAACTGATAGTGTGGCACAAATGACTTTTGCCATGGCATTTCAACTTACTATGAATTTGAAAAGGCACAATGACTATGCGCAATCAAATTATAAAAACAATCATTTTTTTACTCATTTATCCCCTTCATTTAGTGAATTAAAAGGTAAGACCTGGGGAATCATAGGGCTTGGCACTATAGGGAAAAAAGTAGCAGAAATAGCAACTGTTTTTGGTTGCAAAGCAGTCTACCATTCACCTAGTGGTATGAATCTAAACACAAATTATGATCATCTTACTTTAAGTGAACTGCTTAAAGAATCGGATTATATAAGCATTCATACTCCACTTAATGAATTTACAAATAACCTACTGAATTATAACAACTTAAAGCTATGTAAGTCAACCTGTATTTTAATCAATGTCGCCCGGGGTGGAATTGTTGACGAGGAAGGATTAAGCAAGGCTCTGAATGAGGAATTAATTGCAGGTGCTGCTACAGATGTATTTTCAATTGAACCAATCTTAGCAGAAAATCCTCTATTATCTATAAAAAACAAAGACCGGATTTTGCTGACTCCTCATATAGCCTGGGGAAGTCTGGAAGCTAGGCAAAATCTAATGAATATTACCCGGGAAAACATCATAGAGTATTTGAAAACAGGCAGATAACTAACTTAAAATTTTCAATTATTTATTCTAAGTTTGCCGGAATATTTTATTTTAAATTTAGCTTAATGACAAAGAACGTTTCGTTGATAATTAATTGTATTTTGATTGTTGCAGTAGGAATTTTATATTATTTACATTTTAAACCTGCTCCAGCTACAGCCACATCAACCGTTGAAATCTCAGATAGTACTTCGGGACCAGCTATAACAATCCCTGAAGATCAGATTAAGAAAAGCGGAATAGTATATGTTAATACTGACACCCTTTTGAAATATTATGATTTTTATAATTCTGCAAAAAAGAACCTGGAAAATCGCCAAAAAAAGGCTGAGTCATCATTAGGTGCAAGCTATAATGCTATTCAATCAGAAGTAATGGAATTTCAGAAGAAAGCACAGGCGGGAACTTTAACTCAGGAAGAAGGCGCTAGAAAAGAACAGGAATTAATGGCTAAACAACAACAATTTTTAGCCAGCAAAGAAACCCAAATGGGAGCCTTGGTTGCGGAAGAACAAAAGCTTTCTGAGCAACTAAACAAAAAAGTCCAGGAATATGTAACACGCTTTTGTAAAGGAAAAGATTATCAGTTTGTATTAGGCTATACTGGCATGAGTAGCAATGTCTTATTCAAAAATGACAGCCTTGATATAACTCAGCCAATCTTGAAAGGGCTGAATGAAGAATACAGGAAGAAATAGTTGCCAGTTGCCGGTTGTGAGTTGCGAGTAGTTTACTGGAAAACTCAAGATCTTACATTTATTTTATTTACTCACAACTCCAAACACACAACACGCAACAGAAATGAGGAACGATCCTAAAGTAATCAGGGCCTGGTGTATGTATGATTGGGCCAACTCGGTTTACTCATTGATCATAACATCTTCAATATTTCCTGCTTACTATCAAGCAGTTACTAAAAATCCTTTAAATGGAGACAGAGTTCATTTTTTAGGTTTTGATATTGTTAATTCGGTTTTGTATTCCTATACGCTTTCATTTTCTTTTCTGTGCGTTGTTATTTTAAGTCCAATTTTTGCAGGAATTGCTGATCACTTGGGCCGAAAGAAGCTGTTTATGCAATTTTTCTGCACTTTGGGCTCATTTGCATGCATGGGTTTATACTTCTTTACCGGCGAAAATATAGGCTGGGGTTTAACAATGCTTATTCTTGCTACAATTGGCTATGCCGGAAGCTTAGTGTTTTACAATGCATTTTTACCTGAGATCACAACTGCCGAAACATCAGACAAAGTAAGTGCAAAAGGTTTTTCATTTGGCTATATTGGCAGTGTTATATTGTTAATAATCAATTTATTAATGATTCTTAAACCTGAATTGTTTGGTGGAATTAGTTCTGGAACTGCTTCCAGGATATCTTTCTTAATGGTCGGAGTTTGGTGGTTAGGATTTGCACAATATACCTTTTGGGTCCTACCGGAAAAACGAATAGTAAAAAGCTCTGAAGGTCATGTTCTCACCTCCGGCTTTAAAGAATTGCATAAAGTATTCAACCAGGTTAAATCAATGGCAACTCTTAAAAGATTTCTTCTTGCCTTCTTCTTTTGCAGCATGGGAGTGCAAACAGTAATGTATGTTGCAACATTATTTGGTGAAAAGGAATTCCACCTGGAAACTGGACAATTGATTACTGTAGTTTTAATCCTTCAATTAATTGCCATTCCCGGAGCAAACTTTGCTGCCTATATTTCAAAGAAAAGGGGCAATATATTTACTCTTATTTGCATTGTTTCAATTTGGGTATTGACCTGTATTGGAGCTTATTTCATGCAAAATGGTAATCAATTTTATATGTTGGCTGTTGTAGTTGGTTTAGTAATGGGGGCAATTCAAGCACTTTCACGTTCTACCTATTCTAAGTTTTTACCAAAGGACTCTGAAGATAATGCCTCGTTTTTCAGCTTTTACGATGTCACAGAGAAGCTTGCAATAGTAATTGGAACATTCAGCTATGGATTAATAGAAAACCTCACAGGAAGTATGCGAAACAGTATTCTGGCACTGGGATTGTTTTTTGTAGCTGGTTTCTATTTTTTATATATTACAAGAAAATCAATCAAAGATGAAACATCTGTTAATTAGCCTATTTTTTATTACAGCCTTATTTTCATGTGGAAGCAAAAACGTTGAATTAAATAGCCAGGACAATAAGTCTGATGCTCATATAAAAATTACGGGTGAGAAAGTATCATCAGTCGATCCTTATAAGATCAATATACTGGTTGAAGCAAATGGTATCAAAGAAAGTGTTGGGACTGAGATCTTTTCAGGTTCTTTAGATAGTACAAACGTAAATTTTGATTGGCAGGAAACAGGCGTTTGTCTTATTACTTTTTCTCAACAAGATAACAGCACCAGAAAAATTCTTGCTGTAGCTTTAGAGAACAAAATTGGCTTGAAAGAAATCGGACTTGAATAAAGGAATTATTCTTTGTAAAAAGCTTCGAGATTCTTATGATTTTCAAGCAGTTGCCAACTTGCATGAATAGGTAGATGCGATTTTATAAATTCTACAGGTGGTGGTAAAAAATACTCTTCTGTATAATTTTTAATAAAAAGCTTATTTTCGACTTTACCCAGGCACATAGGTATATCCAATAGATACCAATAGCCATCTATTCTCACTACATTCCAAAAATGATCAGGATAGTTCTTTTTTTCCTTATCCTTGTCAAAACCTTTTGTATAACCTTTTAGACTTCTACATTCAATATCATTATTCTGACAGAAAATAGTGAGCAGATCTGCATACCCTTTAGAAAGTGCCTTTTTACTTTGGAATATAATTAAAGGATGTTGAGGTGGCAGATGGCCGGTATTGTAACTATGAAGGTCAAATTCCACATTTAGGGCAATCCATCTGAAAAATGATCTTACTTTTTCGTATTCAGTATTTTTGTTTTTGCTAAGATTTGCATTTAAATCCCCTAAAGTCTTAAAATGCTGATTCTTTGTGTGTTCAAGATCGTGTTCAATCTTTTTGTCAACAGCTGTTTTGTTTAAAAGATTAAATGGAAGGTCCTCATAAAACATCAATTTTCCATCGTAATTGGAGGTATCAACCATGTCCAGGCCTAAAATATCATAAATATTTTCCTGAGCCTTTAGATTAAGTGTTCCGATAAAAATTAAAAAAAGAAAAAATACCTGACGCATAAATAGTTACATCTGGTAAATATACAGAGTTTCACCTTAACACAAAAATCTTTTGGCTTGTTAAAGCGTAGAACACGTTGTTTCCGTTTCTTGAGACAACAAAATTACCAGTGAACTGTCCGAATGCAGGCATGAGCAAAGAATCCGGGTTCAAAATGAAGGCTGGGAGATTAATACCTTGTCTGCCTTTACCCAAAATTGTTACAGCAGGATGCACATGACCATAGATCGTAAATTCACTTCTGGTCTCATCTCTGTCATGTAAAAGGAGTAATTCTCCAACATTGAATTCGGAAATACAATCCAAATCCATGGATTGATAAAGTTGACAAGGTAATATATCATGGTTTCCCTGAACCAGCGTTTTTCTAAAAGGTCTTTCCATTGCCCATTCGCGGAACATGGTGACCGATTCATTAGCAACACTATGAAAAAGATCCCCGAGAAATATCAAATGATCTGGTTTATATTCTTCGCATAGGTTATCCAGAATTGCCAGTTCCTGAAATGGCGGAACATAAATGCCATGTTTTCTAAAATGACTGGCTTTCCCAAAATGTAGATCTGCCAAAACCAATATTCTTCTCTCAGGAAAAAATATAGCCTTTTCCAGCAGCAGAATTAATCTTTCTCCTTTTAAAACTATTTCTATTGAGTGGGAACCGTCTGTCAAAGTTTTCCTAATTTCACCTTTAAATCCCTATAAAATTATGCACTTTTTGAGGCTTATTTTCCTAATATGTTCAATTAACTTAACATTATTTGGGCAGTCTACAGGTTTATATGGAACATGGGAAGCTTTTGAGAAAAAAGAAAGCATCCTTTTTGTACTGAATAAAGATGGTTCCGGTTCTTTTGATGGGATTGCATTTAGCTATAAAATTCAGGAAAACGAATTAGTTGCTACTTTTGATTATGGAGTTTTTAACTATGATTATCTTCTGAAAGATAACCAGTTAACTCTAAAAGAAGGAAACCTAGAACATCCTTATGTGTTCAAAAAAATCAAAGAAGAGATTGTAAAAACTGTGGTAAGCCTTTCAAAAAACATAGATCCTCTCCTACTTGGAACCTGGTCAAATGGTTCGCACAAAGTCGTTTTTAATGCAGATGGGACCATGATAGCAGATGAAAAAAAACAGATCTACGAAGCTCAGGGATTAAAATTAAAAGTTTTTAATGGCAATCAGATGGAAGAAAATCCCTATTCAGTCTATCAAAATATAATTTCGATTGCTTTGAATGGTGAAATAATCCAGCTTAAAAAAGAAGAACAGACTTTACCTGTTAAAAAATAATTGCTAAATGGACAGAATTGCATTGATTTTTGATTTTGATGATACGCTTGCCCCTGATTCTACCTCCAGTTTCCTGGAAAGCCTTGGAATTGATACGAAAGACTTCTGGAAGAATAAGGTGGAAGAACTTTTAAAAGATGATTGGGATCCCATTCCAGCCTATTTGTATAAAATGGTTGAAGAAAGCAATGCAGGAAAGAACATCACCAAAGAGAAATTAATATCTTACGGAAAGAAAATCCAATTTCATGATGGCGTGAAACGTTTTTTTAGCCATATAAAAACCACTTTTGAAAAGAAGTATCCTGAAATAAGCATAGAATACTACCTGATCAGCAGTGGGATCGGAGAAATAATTCGAAACTCTGAAATAGCTAAAAACTTCACACACATCTGGGCAAGCGACTTTGCATATGGGCCGAATGGAGAAATTACTTTTCCTAAAAAGATTGTAAGCTTTACTGACAAAACACGTTATCTCTTCCAGGTTTCCAAAGGTATTATTGGGGATAAAGCATTTGCAAATCCTTTTGATGTCAATAAAAAAGTTTCAGACGAAAAGTTAAGGATTCCTTTTTCTAACATGATCTTCACAGGTGATGGGTACACCGATATTCCTTGCTTCTCCATGATCCGTAAAAATGGAGGAATACCTTTTGGAGTTTATGACAAAGCTCACAGAGATAAATTCGGACGTGCCTGGGGATTTATTGAAGAAGGAAGGGTAAGCAATTTACATTCAGCTAATTTCAAAAAAGGATCGGATCTGTGCAACTCAATTGAAATGGCATTAGAAAGCATTTGTCAGAAGATTCATTTGAAGAAAAGTATGTACCAGGGTTGATCGTACTGAGTATTGCGTAATGGGTATTGCGGAAGGCTACCAGCGTTTTCTGCCATCCTGTCATTTTTTTGGCTCTGGACTAACTTTTGCATTGTTGCTTACATCTCAAAAAAGATAAAAACATTATGGAAGAAAAAGGTAACATTTCGATTCACACCGAGAATATTTTCCCGATTATCAAGAAATTTCTTTACTCAGATCATGAGATATTTTTAAGAGAATTGGTATCAAACGCAGTTGATGCAAGCCAGAAATTAAAGAAAATTGCCTCACTAGGCGAATATGCAGGCGATGTTTCTGACCTAAAAGTAAAAGTAAATTTCAGCGCAGAAGACAAAACAATCACCATCAGCGATAATGGGATTGGGATGACAGGTGAAGAGATCAAGAAATACATCAACCAGATCGCTTTTTCAGGAGCCACAGAGTTCGTTGAAAAATTTAAAGACAAAGGAGATGTAAAAGACATAATCGGGAAATTCGGCTTAGGCTTTTATTCTGCTTTTATGGTGTCTGAAAGGGTAGAAATCAGGTCATTATCATCAAAAGAAGGTTCAGAAGCTGTTCGCTGGATTTGTGATGGAAGTACTGAGTATGAGCTTACTTCTACAGAAAAAACCGATAGAGGAACGGACATAATCCTTCACGTAGCTGAGGATTCTACAGAGTTCCTTGATAAATTCAGGTTGAAAGGCATATTAGAGAAATACTGTAAGTTCCTTCCAATAAATATTGCGTTTGAAGATGAGGTTATCAATAAAAACCCACTTTGGACAAAAGCTCCTTCTGAATTAAAAGACGAAGATTACATTGCTTTCTACAAAGAATTATATCCATTCACTGAAGATCCATTGTTCTGGATCCACCTTAATGTTGATTATCCTTTCAACTTAACCGGGATACTTTACTTCCCAAAAGTGAAAGCAGATTTCGAACTTCATAAAAACAAAATTCAGCTTTACTCCCGTCAGGTGTTTATTACTGATGAAGTAAAAGATGTTGTTCCTGAATTCTTGATGTTGCTTCATGGTGTGATCGATTCCCCAGATATTCCTTTGAACGTTTCACGCAGTTACTTACAGGCTGATGGAAATGTGAAGAAGATCAACAGTCACATTACTAAAAAAGTAGCAGACAAATTGTCGGAGCTATTCCGCAATGACCAATCTGCTTTTGAAAGCAAATGGGATAGCCTTGGAATGTTCGTGAAATACGGAATGATTTCTGACGATAAGTTTTACGAAAAAGCTGTTGACTTCTGTTTATTGAAAAACACAGAAGGTTTGGTTGTTCCATTGAACAATTACAAAGATAAAGTTTCTGTAAATCAAACAGATAAGGATGGCAACGTTATCTGGTTGTACAGCAATGATCCAGGCAAACAAGACATGTACATCCAAGCTGCTAAGAAACGCGGGTATGATGTTCTGGTATTCGACCATCCAATTGACTCTCATTTCATCAGTCATATGGAGCGTAAACTGGAGAAAACCAACCTAAAAAGAGTTGATTCAGATACATTAGATAAATTAGTAGAACAAGATTCTAAAAAAGAAAGTGTTTTAACTGAAACAGAAAAGGAAACTGTTCAAAAAGTTTTCGAAAAAGCGATAAACAATACTAATTACAAAGTTTCTATTGAAGCTATGGCTGAAGATGAACTTCCAGTAACAGTTTCAATGCCGGAATTTATGCGTAGAATGAAGGAAATGGGCAATGGAGGCGGAATGATGTTTATGGGAAATTTTCCTGACAGTTATAATGTTGCTGTGAATGGCAACCATCCTTTGATCCAGAGAATTGTAAAAGAAGGCGAAGAAGTGAAGAAAGAAGAACTCGCTAAATATGCTTATCAAATTGCCATGTTATCTCAAAACTTACTATCGGGTTCAGAATTAACCAGCTTTATTGGTAAAAGTGTGGAACTTGTAGGCAAGTAATTTGTTTATATAATCATCGGAAGCCATTCCCGATATTGTCGGGAATGGCTTTTTTTTATGCATTACTTTTATTAAAATTTGATTTTAGTTTAACCAATGAAATTACTTTACTCCTATTTAAAACAGTATTGGGTTCTAGTTGTCTTTGCCCTCGTACTTGCCGCAATTAACCAGGTCTTTTCATTATTAGACCCGTGGATTTTTAGAAAAATAATTGACGGGTATGTAGTTACTCCTCATACATTGGAATTAAAATCTTTCGGACCTTATGAATTCATGAAAGGTGCAGGATTACTCATATTAGCAGCCATGGGTGTAGCTATGGTTTCCAGGATTGCAAAAGCTTTTCAGGATTATTATGTTAATGTTATAACCCAAAGATTAGGCGCACAGATTTATTCTGATGGTTTAAAACATTCTCTCGAACTTCCTTATTCAGTTTTTGAGGACCAGCGAAGTGGTGAAACTTTGGGTAAACTTCAAAAAGTAAGATCTGATGTGGAGAAGCTGATCTCTGCGTTTGTAAATATACTTTTTACCTCTTTGGTAGGAATCATATTCGTTACGGTTTATGCAATTAGTGTTCACTGGCTTATTGCGGTGGTATATTTTTCTACCATTCCATTACTTATCACGATCAGTTCAGTTTTAAGCAAGCGGATAAAAGTGATTCAGAAAGTTATTGTAGCAGAAACAACATCTTTAGCTGGTTCAACTACTGAGTCTTTGAGAAATATAGAACTTGTAAAAAGTCTTGGCCTTGCGCAACAGGAAATTGACCGACTGAACAATACAACCGATAAAATATTAAAACTTGAACTTAAGAAGGTAAAATATATCCGCAGCCTTAGTTTTATACAAGGTACCTGTGTTAATTTTCTACGGAATTCTATTTTGCTGTTGATGTTATACCAGGTTTATAATAACAATATTACAGTAGGTGAATTCTTCTCTTTGTTTATTTACTCCTTCTTCATTTTTGGCCCATTACAGGAGATTGGGAACATCATCAATATTTACAGAGAAACAGAAGTCTCTCTTGCGAATTTTCAAATAATACTAGACACTCCAAAAGATCCAAAACCTGTTAATCCTGTTTCACTTCCGGAAATTCAGAAACTTTCATTTGAATCTGTCTCTTTCAAACACCAGTCTTCTGGGAATAACTCTCTGAATAACATTACTTTCCACGTTAACCAAGGAGAGACTATGGCATTTGTCGGCCCTTCTGGATCGGGAAAAACAACACTTGTTAAACTACTTGTTGGATTATACTTCCCCAAAGAAGGTGATATACTTTATAATGGTGTTAGTTGCAGATCTATTGATCTTGATAAACTCAGAGAACAAATTGGATTTGTCACGCAGGATACACAGTTATTCTCAGGAACTATTAAAGAAAACCTTCTTTTCGTTGCCCCGAATGCTTCTGAAATGGAGTGTATGGAAGTATTGAAAAAAGCTGCCTGCGACAATCTTCTTGCACGTGCAGATAAAGGATTGGAAACCGTTATAGGAGAAGGTGGAGTGAAGGTTTCAGGGGGGGAAAAACAAAGATTATCCATTGCCAGGGCATTATTAAGAAAACCTGCCTTATTGGTATTTGATGAGGCTACATCTGCATTAGATTCAATTACAGAAGAGGAGATCAGTAAAACAATACGGGCCATAAGTTCTGACAAAAAACATATGACCATTCTTATTGCTCATAGATTATCTACTGTTATGCATGCTGACAAGATCATAGTACTGGAAAAAGGCTCCATTGCTGAAACGGGCAAACATGAAGAACTGCTCGAAAGAAAGGGCTTGTATTATGCTATGTGGAGGCAGCAGATTGGAGAAAGGATTTAGAAGTAAAATTAAATATATTCGAATAAAAAAAGGTCGCTCATAGTTGGGCGACCTTTTTATTTTATTACTCCACTTAACTTAAAAACCATTTAGGAAATTCATCCTAAAAAAGATTTAATATCTAAAATAATTGTGCCGTAGATTAAGTATTGGTTTGATTTTAAAAATAATAATTTTATTCTCCTCCTAAAGATTGGTTTTCAACAGAGGCCAACCGAAGAATCTCCTGATACTCTTTTGAATCCAAGTCATTATAAAAATAGTAAACCGGGTTTACCTTAGTTCCATTCTTAATTACCTCATAATGAAGATGCGGCGCTACAGAAGTTCCTGAATTCCCAGAGTGTGCAATTAGTTCTCCCCTCTTAATTTTTTGACCTACGTGGACTGAAAAAGCAGATAAATGGGCGTATTTAGTAATATATCCAAACCCATGATTCACCTCAATCTGGTTTCCGTAACCTCCTTCTTCATGATCAGCTCTACTTATTACTCCATCACCTGTTGAGTAAACAGGTGTTCCCATACGGGCATGAAAATCCACACCAGTATGCATTTTCTTGACTTTATAAATTGGATGTATCCTATATCCAAACCCAGAAACCAAGGCATGTAACTCTTTATTCATTACAGGTTGGATTGCTGGCATGCTCGCCATCATCTTGTTTTTATTTTTAGCAAGCACAACTATCTCATCATAAGACTTAGTTTGGATATACATTTGCTTCTTTAATTTATCTACACGAACCAAAGTATTTAGTATGAGTTCATCCTGTTTCACACCTCTATCTAATAATTCTTTGTAATGATTTATTCCACCAATATTAGCGGAACGAACCGACTCAGGAATAGGCTGCGATTCAAAAATTACCCTGTAAATATTGTCGTCACGGTCCTGTAGGGAACCCATCATCTTATGAACGGTATTCAGTTCATTATTCAGAATTTCATAATATGTTTTTAATTCTTCATTCTCTTTCTGCAGCCTTTTTTCATTTGGAGAACCAAACCAGGCACTGAAAACAAAAAATAACAAACCTGAAAAAACTGCTGATACCAAAAGAAACCCTGCAATATTGAGCATGATCTCTGAAGGGGTAGCTTTTACCCTTTCATACTGGCATGTTTCAGTATCGTAATAAAATTTTATTCTCGCCATCAGAAATCAATTTCTATCTTTGCAACCCGTTGAAATAGGGCGTATTAGTCAGGATTAATGAAAACTAAACCCTTTTTTCTTTACGTAAAGTTAATTTGTTATAATTAAGAATCAAATTCTGCCATTTCACAGCATGATGACCTCCAGCGAGATACGCCAAAAATTTCTAGATTTTTTTCAGTCAAAACAGCATTTAATAGTCAATTCTGCACCAATTGTGGTAAAGAATGACCCTACTTTAATGTTTACGAATGCAGGAATGAATCAGTTTAAAGATTCATTCCTTGGCAATAAAGAACCACAGTCAAAACGCATTGCTGATACACAAAAATGCTTACGAGTTTCAGGAAAACACAATGACCTGGAAGATGTTGGGCATGACACTTATCACCATACCATGTTTGAAATGCTTGGTAACTGGAGTTTTGGAGATTATTTTAAAAAAGAAGCAATTCACTGGGCATTTGAACTGCTAACTGAAGTTTATAAACTCCCAAAAGACAGGATGTATGCATCTGTATTTGAAGGAGATGTAA
>JACMRH010000043.1 GCA_014376535.1 Cytophagales bacterium
AAAGTAATAGAATAAATCTAATCCAACTTGTTTAAGTGTTCCACAGGACCACTTAAACCTAACATAGTATTTCAGGACTTTGTCCTGGCAACAATTTATAACCTTTCAATTGGTAACGAAATTGGTCGGCAACCACCTCGGCCTAAGGGCCACCCCTCCTTATCAGGAGGGGAGTTCTTAGAACTCATTCAGTCTTAGTCTTTCCGGTAGAGTTGAGTATTAAAGTTTAATGCAAAATATGCTATCAATCCCATGTATATCCAAGATGTTGCGGATATATACTCCCCCCCTGCTAAGGAGGGGTGCCCAAAGGGTGGGGTGGTTAGTGCTGGTTCTAACAAATTCGAGAACATATAATCAGCTTATTCAACGTTTAAAAGGTCGAACTACAGATAATAATATCTATCAAAAAGTCCTAATTCGGTTAATTCCTCTTAACATCCAGTATCACCTTATCCGGCCGGAGAGTTATTAATGGCTTTAAAGCAGGTGTTTGCCCTGTGGACTTTATATCAAAATGGGAAATGAAAGCTTGCAGGAATATAGCCATCTCGGCCAGGGCGAAATTATTCCCGATACACATTCGTGGTCCCGCACCAAAAGGATAAAAGGCCTTCTGTTTTTCTTTATCAATATTTTTCTTCAAAAACCGGTCTGGTTGAAACGATAGCGGATCTTTGAAAAATTCAGGATTGCGGTGTAAACCATAATAAAACAACACCAGGGTAGTGTCTTTTGGAATATTAAAATCCTGGAACCTATCATCTGCCAATGCCACCCGATCACTGATCCAGGCGGGAGGATACAATCGCATTGTCTCATTGATCACAGTCAATAAAGCTTCGTTCTTTACAATCTCTTCCAGGGAAAGGCCCACTGTTTCGTTTTGAAGTTTCTGTAACTCTGCGGGATGCGTGGCCAGCAGGAACAAGGCAAATGAAAGCGCATTGGCAGAGGTTTCATGCCCTGCAATAAGCATGATCAGGATTTCGTCAATGACCTGGTCCTCAGACATGGGCTGTCCATTGTCTTCATAGCGGGCATCCAGTAACATGTCCAACAGGTCATTAAACTTGTCAGGACTTTGTTTGCGTTCATGGATCAGTTCGCTGATGATTTCCCTGGCCCTTTTGGAGCGGTCAAGGTTCTTATTTTCTTCTCCGGATAACCGGAACCACCAGCTTTTATAAGGCTGGCGAACATCTTTGAGGACAAAATCCTGTACCTCAGTTATAAAAATGCTTAACTCATTTCTTTTTTCGTCGGGAATATGGACATTGAACAAAGAGTTAATCACAATTTCAAATGTCAGCTTGTTCATTTGCGGATACATGTCCATCTTTTTCCCCACAGGAAATTGAGCTAAAAAGTCATCCACAGTTTTTTTAATAATGGAAAACAAGGCATGGATCTTTTCGTGATGAAAACCCGGCTGGATCAGGCGCCTTTGCTTTAACCAATAATCACCGTTAGATGTGAGCAAGCCATTGCCCACGAACCGGCCGAGCTGTTGGGAAACGATTGGTGACTTATGATAATTCCGTTGATTTCCTTTGAGAACATGTTCAATGAAGGCAGGGTCCTGGGTTACTATTATGCGCATACTGCCAATGTTTGCAGAATAAGTGCCATCATACTGCTTCATACTTTCCTGCATCATGCCTAATTCATTGTTCGAATGCCTGAACATTCTCCATAATGTCTGAAAAAAGTTATAACCTGGTGGCAATGCCGGAGTAGCTGACATAGTATTTGATTATGAAGTTTAAGGTTAAAAGTACAGTGAAAAAGTGAAATGCTCTGCCTTGGCACTTGTTTCCCTGATACAAACAACTAGCAATATTATAAACATAAGATATATTGATGGTAAAATTATTTCATCTTAGGTTACTTAAGCAAAGCAGGAAAGATAGATTTTTTGCATTTGTCATTATGCTTGATTTGTCACATAGAGACTCTATTAATGGTGCATAGACAATTGCCAATGTGGAAAAAGCAGAGAAATAACTCGTTATCTTTGATGTCAAGAATGAAATTCTCTATCCTAACAAGCCTTTTGTGTTTGTGTGCTCTTGTAGCAACCAGTCAGTCTATTGTTCCTGATGCTATTTCATCAGATTCGGCTTCTAAAGTGATGTTAGCTGATTCCCTCCTTAAACAGGATCGTGCACGGCAGGTAATAATAGATTATCACCAGCAAAAAGAAAAGTACTATGATAAGGAGATAGAGCAATTAAAGCAAAGATTGATGGATGTGGAAGATGAGGTTGCTTACACCAGGATTAACCTTGCGCATGCTCATTCAAAATTCAGAAGAGGCGTGTTATTGATTGCAGGTGGAACAGGATTTTTTTTATTGGGAACATTAATACAATACACCAATGTAAATGTACGGAGAAGAGGAAGGGGCGGTTCAATATCTCAGGCCACTACAGTATCTAACGCTTTCTACTTAGGAGGCGTAATTACAATTTCAGTAGGTGTAACAATTTGTATAGATTCACATAAATACTTTGGAAGGGCCGCAAAGAAATTCCCTGAAAGAAATCTTCTATTTTAAAAGAAATCACATTAATCTAATTCTCAGGTGAATAAAAAAAAGATGATGCAACTTAATTTCAAACTAATTATTTCAAAATCACTCTAACAATTAAATCCTTAAACTGTTATATTTCCGATCAAATAAACATAACATGAAACAGTCTATATTTATTGCAGCGGCATTTCTTATGCTTTCAATGGTTTCAGCAAAAAAGATTTCCTTTTACGATTTCAAAATGAAAACCCTGGACGGGAAGGAGTTTGATTTCAGTACTTTAAAAGGCAAAAAAGTATTGCTTGTAAATGTGGCTTCGCAATGTGGATATACCCCTCAATATGCTGAACTTCAGAAACTTTCAGAACAATACAAAGATAAACTTGTCGTTCTCGGCTTTCCTTCGAACAGCTTTTTTCAGGAACAAAAGGATAGTGAAGAAATTGCTACCTTCTGCAAAAAGAATTATGGCGTTACCTTTCAGATGATGGAAAAAATTGATGTGAAAGGTAATGGTCAGCATCCTTTGTATAAGTGGTTATCAAGCAAAGACATGAACGGTTGGAACGACAAAGCACCTGCATGGAACTTCAATAAGTATCTTGTGAACGAAAAAGGTGAGTTGATTAAGTATTATGGATCGGGAACCAAGCCATTGAGTCCTGAAATTACAGATCAGATTTGACAAATATTAAAGCATGGCTAGAGGCATTCAGGTTACGAACCTTGCCTTTGGCTTTTTCAAGTATCATTATGGGAGCCTTCCTTGCAGCAAGGGAAGGTTCTTTTGTGTTGTCCATTTTTGTATTGACACTCTTTACGACTTTGTTTTTACAGGTGCTCTCAAACCTGGCCAACGATTATGGCGATTTTGTTAAAGGGACGGATAATGATAAAAGGATTGGTCCGGCACGGACGGTTCAGTCTGGTTTGATTTTGCTTTCTGAGATGAAACTGGCCATTATTTTGTGTAGTGTTCTGGCATTTTTGAGCGGGATATCTCTCTTATTTTATTCAGGCGCATTTAAAGACTTTAAAATCCTTTTCTTTTTTCTTGGATTAGGCATATTGTGTATTGCAGCAGCTATAACCTATACTATTGGTAAAAATGCCTATGGATACAAAGGCTTAGGAGATATTTCAGTATTCGTATTTTTTGGGTTGGTGGGAGTTCTGGGAACACATTACCTAATGGCAAAACATTTTGAATTAATGAATATTTTACCGGCAATTTCCTGTGGTTTGATGGCCACAGGCGTACTGAACCTGAATAATTTACGTGATATCGACAACGACCGTGCTTCCGGCAAAAGAAGTATACCTGTTATGATCGGTTTTCAGGCAGGCAAGGTTTACCAGAATTCCCTGGTGATACTGGCTTTATGCTTTCTTGCTATTTATCTCTATTTGACATATTCTAAAGGATGGCAAGTAATGCCATTAATACTTGTTCCTATTTTTGCACTTCACTTAATGAAAGTGAACAAAACCGAAGTACACCGGGATTTAGATCCGTTTTTAAAACAATTGGCTTTATTGAGCCTTCTTACTACGTTGATTTTTGGAATTTCTATTTCAATATAATTTCAGCTACAACAAAAATGTTTCTCCAAAATAAGGTATTTCTATTCCGCTGAAGCCTTTTTCTTCCAGTTCGGTTTTGAACACCAGCATATTCGGTTCCTCACCGTGTATCAGAAACAGTT
>JACMRH010000441.1 GCA_014376535.1 Cytophagales bacterium
AAATCTGCTTCATTGGACTAAAGAAATAAAAAGTGGGGATTCTGAAAACCATGAAGCACGGGCTTCTGCTTATTACTGGCAGAATATCTTTTCTAAAACACAGCTAACAGGAGTAAAACAATTCAGAAGGGAAAGAGAAGGATTGCCTCCTAACAATTTGCTTAATTATGGCTATGCTATTTTAAGGGCAACTGTGGCAAGAAGTTTAGTTGGAAGCGGCCTGTTACCTACCTTAGGTATTTTTCACAGGAATCAATATAATGCTTATTGCCTGGCAGATGACATTATGGAACCTTACCGGCCTTTTGTAGATAAAACTGTGTATGAAATTATAGCAAACGGCGAGGCCCTGGATGAATTAAACCAATCGCTTAAAAGACAATTGCTTGCAATACCGCAAATGGATGTATTAATGGAAAAAGAACGAAGTCCGCTAATGGTGGCAGTACAGCGGACAACTGCTTCATTGGCCAAATGCTTTGAAGGCAAACAAAAGAAAATTGTTTACCCTGAATTTATGTAGAACCTAATTTTAACTCTTGGAGGGTTTAAAACCCTCCAAGAGTTTGGCGTAAAGCAATCGTATGAGACTAAACGAATACCGGATTATGTGGGTGCTAGTGATGTTTGACTTACCAACTGAAACTAAAAAAGACAGAAAAGCAGCTTCTGACTTTAGGAGAGACATGTTGCGGGATGGTTTTGCGATGTTCCAGTTTAGTATGTATTTGCGGCACTGCCCAAGCCATGAAAATGCGGCAACTCATATAAAACGGGTCAAGAACTTTTTACCAGATAAAGGACACGTTGGAATTATGTGTATAACAGACAAGCAATTTGGGGATATGGAGATATTTTATTGTGCTGAGAAAGCGAAAAGGAGGGATATTCCTCAGCAGTTGGAAATGTTTTGAGGGAAATAAAAATGCCCCGCATTGGAAGGCGAGGCGACTTAAATGTTTTCACAACGGAATAATCCTTATTGTGAATTACTTTCAATACTCAAAGATAAAATTTTAAAAACAAAAACAATAACTTTTTAATAATGAATATTTTAGGACTTGATTTAGGAACAAATAGTATAGGATGGGCATTGGTAGAGCAAAATTTTGAAGAGAAAACAGGCCAAATAATTAATGCTGGAAGCAGGATTATCCCAATGAGTCAAGACATTTTGGGGAAGTTTGACAGCGGAGTGTCGATTTCACAAACTGCCGAAAGAACTGGTTTTCGTGGTGTTAGAAGATTGAGAGAAAGACATTTGCTGCGCAGGGAAAGACTTCACCGTGTATTAAATATCCTTGGTTATTTGCCAGTACATTATGCTACACAAATAGATTTTGAAAAACGATTTGGTCAGTTTGTTCCTGAAAAAGAACCGAAACTGCCTTATGTGTTCAATTCTGAGACTAGTAAATCAGAGTTTCTTTTCAAAGATTCATTTGATGAAATGACAAATGATTTCAAACTACATCAACCACAATTATTTGAAGAAGTCAAAAAAAACGGAGAAACAAAGAAGATACCGTACGACTGGACAATCTACTATTTACGTAAAAAAGCGTTGACAAAAAAAATAGAAAAGGAAGAATTGGCTTGGTTGCTTCTGAACTTCAATCAAAAACGTGGTTACTATCAATTGCGCGGCGAAGATGGAGAAGAAAATCCAAATAAACTGGTAGAATTTTATGCGCTACGAGTGACCAAAGTAGAAGCAACAGAAGACAAGAAAACAAAAGACGAAATTTGGTACAATGTCGTCCTCGAAAATGGCTGGATCTATAGAAGAACTAGCAAAACACCTCTTGATTGGGTAGGTATAATAAAAGAGTTTATCGTCACAACCGATTTGAATGACGATGGAAAGATAAAATTAGACAAAGATGGCAAGGAAAAACGTTCGTTTCGTGCGCCTGCGCCAGAAGACTGGACCTTGCTAAAAAAGAAAACAGAATTTGACATTGGCAAAAGCGGCAAAACGGTCGGTACTTATATCTACGACACCTTACTTAAAAATCTTAATCAGAAAATCAAAGGCAAGCTAGTAACTGTTATCGAACGCAAATTCTATAAAGCTGAACTTGAAACCATTCTGAAAACCCAAAAAGAATTCCACACAGAACTACAAGACGGAAAACTGTATGCTGATTGTTTGGAAGAATTGTATGAATACAATGAAGCGCACCGAACCAATATTGGCAAAAAAGACTTCACTCACTTGTTTTTGAATGACATTATCTTTTATCAGCGTCCATTGAAAAGCAAGAAATCGCTCATTAGTGATTGCAAATTTGAAAGCAGGACATTTGTAAAAGAAGGCAAAACAGAAACTGAACCGATCAAGTGTATTGCCAAATCGCATCCACTATTTCAGGAACTTAGGTTGTGGAAATTGGTTCAAGATTTGCGCATCATTCAGAAAGAGAAGCTAATAGACGGCAAATTCTATACGGATGTAAATGTCACGAATGAACATTTCAAGACGGTAGATGATCATACTGCTCTTTTCGAGTGGTTGAATAACCGAAAAGAAATTGACCAAAAAGCATTCTTGAAATATTTTAAATTGAGCGACATAAAATTCCGTTGGAACTATGTGGAAGACAAAATCTATCCTTGTAACGAAACACGAAGCCAAATTCTGAGCCGATTGGCAAAGATTGAAAATGTGCCACATGGTTTTTTAAATACTGTAAAGGAAGAAGCCTTATGGCATATCCTGTATTCTGTGGAAGATAAAAACGAGATCCAGAGAGCTCTAAAAACGTTTGCAACCAAAAACGGACTAGGTGAAGATTTTGTCGAGCAATTCGCAAAATTTCCACCGTTCAAGAAAGAATACGGTTCGTATTCAGTAAAGGCAATCAAAAAGTTGCTGCCATTAATGAGAATGGGGAAATATTGGAATGAAAATACGATTCATCCTCTAACTACAAAACGCATAGATAAGATTCTTTCAGGCGAGTTTGACGACAAAATCAGAACTCGTGTCAGGGAAAAAGCAATTAATCTCCAAGATATAAACGACTTCCAAGGCTTGCCAGAGTGGTTGGTATCCTACATCGTGTACGATAGGTCTTCGGAAGATGGCAATGCTTTGGTTTGGAAAAAACCTGAAGACATCGACTATTATTTACGTTATATATTCAAACAACACGAGCTCCGAAACCCTATCGTAGAACAAGTTATTACTGAAACGCTACGTGTGGTAAAAGATATTTGGACGCAACATGGCAATGGAACAGAAAAATTCTTTAACGAAATCCATATCGAGCTAGGAAGGGAAATGAAGAATCCTGCCGACAAGCGGAGACAAATGACCGAGCAGATCAACGAGAATGAAAACACGAATCTGCGGATCAAAGCCTTGCTAATGGAAATGATGAACGATAGGGAATTTGAAAATACAGTGCGCCCATACTCGCCTTCTCAACAAGAAATCTTAAAAATATATGAAGAAGGTGCACTGAATGCAAGCAATGATATTCCCGAGGATATTTTAAAGATTGCAAAACAGGCACAACCAAGTTCATCTGATCTTACAAAGTACAAATTGTGGCTACAGCAGAAATACAAGTCGCCATATACTGGGCGTGTGATTCCGCTGAACAAACTATTTACTTCTGCCTACGAAATAGAGCATATCATTCCGCAATCAAGGTATTTTGACGATTCGTTTAGCAATAAAGTAATATGCGAAGCAGCCGTAAACAAGGACAAAGACAATAGCCTTGCGATGGAATATATACTAAACGAAGGCGGCAAAGTGCTAGAAATAGGCTTTGGCGAATCGGTTACTATTCTTCAAAAAGACGATTACGAGCAATTTGTAAAAACACATTATTACAAAAGCAAAATGAAAAAGCTGCTGATGGAAGAAATTCCGCAATCGTTCATCGAACGCCAGCTGAACGACACACGCTACATTAGTAAGGTAGTCAAAAACCTGATGTCCAATATTGTGCGTGAAGAAGGCGAACAAGAAACCATTTCTAAAAACGTAATTGCTAGCAATGGATCTATCACAAGTACATTGAAACAAGATTGGGGCTTAAATGATATTTGGAACGACATAATCACGCCACGCTTTGAGCGACTGAACCATTTGACTAATACCACCAATTTTGGCAGCGTCAACCCCAACACCAATAAATTCTTGCCACAAGTACCAATAGAACTACAAAAGGGATTCAGCAAAAAACGTATTGACCACCGCCATCATGCGCTGGATGCGATCGTGATAGCCTGCGCCACTCGCAGCCATATCAATTATTTGAACAACGAAAGTGCGTTGGGGAAAGGCAAAGAGGAAGTAAAGGAGAAAAAACGCTACGACCTTAGGCACAAGCTTTGCACTAAGAAATACAACGATGCCAGTAAGCAACACTATAAATGGGCATTTAACAAGCCATGGGATACTTTTACCCAAGATACCCGCGGCTCGCTTTATTCTATTGTGGTAAGCTTCAAACAAAACATAAGGGTCATCAATAAAACCGTAAATCTTTATCAAAAATGGAAGGAAAATGGGGATGGAAAAATGGTAAAAGAGTTGGTAAAACAAACAAAAGGAGATAGTTGGGCTGTGCGCAAACCGATGCACAAAGATACTGTTTCGGGCTCGGTAAAATTGAGAAACAAAAAGACTGTAAACCTTTCTCTAGCAATAGACGAATGGGAGTCAATAGCAGACAATCCAGAATTGAGAAAACAAATCAAAGAATTAGTCGGGTTGAAATACGACAAAAAATTGCTCCTGAAATATTTTAAAGACCGGGGTAACAAATGGGATGGTAAAGACATTTCGAAAGTCAATATTTTCTATTGGGAGACAGATAACGTAGCTTCTCGTGTAAAACTAGATGAAAGTTTTAGCTCTTCTAAAATTGAAAGTATCACCGATAGCGGAATCAAAAAAATTCTTTCCAGGCATTTAGAAAAATACCACGAACACAAAAATGACAAAGTAACAGAACATCCCGAACTGGCTTTCGGTCCTGATGGGATAGACGAACTCAATAAAAATATCGCTCAACTGAATGGAGGCAAACCACACCAACCGATCCACAAAGTGCGCACCTACGAACCTAAGGGAAATAAATTTGCAGTAGGTGAAACAGGAAACAAAAAAGACAAATATGTAGAAGCCGCCAAAGGGACAAATCTCTTCTTTGCAATCTATCAAGACGAAAAAGGCAAAAGTAATTATGATACCATTCCTTTGAATATTGTGATAGAGAGACAAAAACAAGGATTGTTTTCTGTACCTGAAAAAAATGAGGCAGGAGATTTCTTAATTCTATATCTATCGCCAAATGATTTGGTGTATGTGCCTGGAAATGGAGAGAATATCAACACCATTAATTTTACAAATCTTAACAAAGAGCAAAAAGGTAGAATCTACAAATTCGTAAGTTGTACAGGAAATGAAGGTCATTTTGTACCTAATAACTATTCAAAAGAGATTGTTAAAAACGAAATGGGTACAAATAATAAAAGTCAGAATGCGATCGATGGGACTCAGATAAAATCCGTTTGCACAAAACTAAAAACAGACCGTTTGGGAAATGTAAAACCGTACTTTAAGGCTTCATAAACTCCAAAATCTTCGCTCTTTTTTAACAAAATGTATTTAACAAAATGTTAAATACATTTTGTATATTTAAGGCATGAAAATGAATGAGGTAAATCCTTTTCCTGTTACTACCTATATTTCACCTAATTATTTCTGCAATAGAGATTTAGAATTAAAAATTCTTCTTAAAAACAACCGAAACAATTTGCATACCAGCTTATTTTCCCAAAGAAGAATAGGAAAAACAGGACTGATAAAACATTTTTTAACCAAATTAGCAATAATAAAGCATCTAAACGTCTGTATATAGACATCTTTTCTAGCCAAAACCAGGCCGAATTTATCAAAACTCTTTCCAACGAGATCTTCCAAAGGTTTCCGCCTAACAAAAGTATTGGTCGCAAATTTATGGAAGCCATCAAATCATTTCGTCCTGTGCTTAGTTACGATTCGCTTTCGGGTACGCCCGAATTGAGTTTGGATATTACCGATGATAAAACGAAAGAAAAATCGATCCAAGAAATCTTTCGCTTTTTGGATAGTCAACAAACCCCACTCGTAATTGCGATAGACGAGTTTCAGCAAATAACAGAATATCCCGAAAATGTGGAATAATCTGTTTGGTCTATTTTACCCAAATACATACTTTGGCAAGATGAGTAAAATGGTCGTTTGCTGTTGTGGAACATTTCGTTCATCAGGCGCATATTACTTATTAAAAGTCACTTTGAACAAGCCAAACGTGATATTACAGATGAAAGTATTTCCTTTATTCTGGACTGGACTTGCAGGCATACCTATTACACCCAATATCTTTGTAATCAAGTATTTGCCAGCGGCAGCACAAAAATAGATCTCCCACACACTCTGCATGTGTGCAAAGCGATACTCGATCAAGAGCAAATGGTATTTTTTCAGTACAAAAAGCTACTAACTACCGACCAATGGAACTTGCTTACAGCCGTAGCGAAAGAACAAAAAGTAACCCAACCTTATACAAACAGCTTTATCTCAAAATATCGCCTAAAATCTTCTGCCAATGTAAAGCGGGGTTTCTTCA
Organism: Cytophagales bacterium; assembly: GCA_014376535.1. Classification (GTDB taxonomy): domain Bacteria; phylum Bacteroidota; class Bacteroidia; order Cytophagales; family UBA9547; genus UBA9547. The sequence goes on from JACMRH010000441.1 coordinate 6,636, forward strand.
GTAATCAGCCGAAAATTTACTCTAAGCTTATTGCTTCCTATAAATCAATTTTTTACTAACGCCGTTTTTCGGCTATTTGTAACGAATACTTCAGTTTGAATTTATACTTCACACCTGGAAGTTTTTTTAAAACATTGTTTTTTGAGTGTAACATTTGGTTGCATATTGTTTAAAATTATTAACATTTGTAGTCGTAAACATTTCATTTTAACCATTAGATATTTTTTGAATAGTATTATATCTATAGTTTAAATCTGGTTTTTAATAATTAACACTTTGATATACTAATCATTAGTATTAACACTTCCTTAACAAAATAGTAATATCTTTTATATGTAATATTTATATTGATTTTTAATTAAAAGTTTGACAGAAACAGCATGAATTTTAATTTGAGTTTAATATTCCATTAATAAATTTCACTTTATAAGGATTTTATTCCTTTTATATCATGTGCCTTTTGGGAGTTTGGTGAAAAACTGCTTAGAAATTGTTCGATTACCTTTACAATATTGATATTTTTAAAATGGAAGCTTACCGAATATTAAAACAAATTATTTTTACATCCCTCATCTTTATCACTATTTGCGGACTAAGCTCTTGTGGGAATCTACGCAGCCCTTGTCAGTGGCCCAGAAAATGGTTTAGAGGAGAAAGTCATGAAAAATGTATTAATAATTCATATATAGGTTATAAACCAATAGTTAAACAAGGAATTATTGGATGGAAAGTTTGTTCTGTTAAAAGAGATTATAAAAAATTAAAAAGAGAATTATTCATTAATGTAGATCCATTTACTTATGAACCTCACAAAGGTAGACCAAATAATTTTGAAGTAGATAAAATTGGTGATTACCAATGGAGTCCTGGAGATAATGGTTTACAAGGGGCTAATCTTCCTTCCCTTCTAAGTGTGGGAGAAATAAAAGATGGGGAAAAACATATATACACCAATGTTGTTCAGGCATTTAACGCATGTCCCTATTATACCCATATAAAAGATGAAGCCAAACAGCTTGATTGTCCTTCAACTTATGGTTGCCTGCGAGAAGAAACTGAAAAAAAACTCGATAACTGTTTACACAGAGAGAATGGTGGCAAAGCAGACGGAGAGTTTGCAGAAATAAAATGTCCTAAGGATGTAAGTAGCAGTAATAATGTTACACAGCTTTTTGACCCAACCAATCAAAGAAATCAGCAACTTGCGGCAGGAATAAATGTATTATATAGCCATTATAATGCAACTGAAATAGGTGCCAATTATGTGGTTGATCCTAGCAAAGATGTAAAAAAAGGCCCTGATTCAAAGTATGTTCCATTACCTAGAACGGCCTATTTGAAAGTTATTATCGGACCCTCCGGTATTGGCAATAAGGACCATAAGCATAAATTACTTTTTTATAATAAAAGCCTTACCCCTAACGATGGAAATCAGATTTACCTTGATTCTGAAAATCAGGACGGTCTAAGATACTGTTCTTTAGATGATGCGGGAAATAAAACATACGTAGTATCTGTTCCACTTGTAGCGGCTAATAACCACCTAGTCTTAATTCAGGATATAAGCGATGGGTCTAAGGAAGTCATCAAAGCAGAGCTTACAGTAATACCTAACGATAAATTTAATAATATCACTAGCGTTTTGAATAGTAATAATCGGGTATTAAATATCAATACTATCAAGATCCCCACTACAAAAAACTTGGCGTTTGATAAAATTGATGGTAGTCAGGTTAATGAAAAACTTATCAATCTGGCAGAATGCAAATTAAGTGGAACCAGAAGGAATAGTTTAGAAAAAGCACTTGAAGACGCATTTGCTTTAAATCCTAAAACAAAGAGTTCCATTTCACTTGCAACAGTTAATCCTGCTATAGATATATCAGTAAAAGCCTGCGATTTGAGCGATGATCTGAAGGAGAATTTTTTAGATGACGGGGATATCCTTTTACTAGTGGATAGGATATGGGAAGCGTGGTTAGAATTAAATCGCCCTCTTGACTTTAAACAGGCTTATTATAGGGCATTGTCTAAAGTTTGTAAGGAATTATATTTAAAGCATTCGTCCAATTGTGGCTCAACAAGTAGTTACGAGGAGGTAGAAAAGCAGATGGCTGCTATCCTTGTCGGTGGTATAGATCTGGGTTACAAACATTTTTCTAAAGCTTCCACATATGATGGAGGCATTCCTGATCCTAATTTAAGCTATGAAAATACTGGTATAGATTTTAGTAAGGTTGCCAGCCCAAATTACTATTTTTTAGATAATGGAGCCACAAACGGTGTAACACTTCCTTCAACTGCATCAGATGGACCAGACTTGAATCCATTAGAATATCATACTACTGTTTTTCTTTTTGCAAAATACATTTACAATTCTGCTTCAAACAGTGGTACAAACTTATCTTCTAATGCAACAATGACACTTGCCCATGAATTGGGACATGTATGGTCTCAAAGCTATATGATGGGTACAACAGGAAATGCAGGAGATCAACATGGTTATTATTGCGCAGGATATAATTACGCTGATTGCGCATTTAGTTATCGCTCTGATAATAAATTATCAATAACAAAATTCGACAATAATGGAATTGTTTTCTGTGAAGCACACAGGCATCTCATGTTTAATCAATTAATGCGCAAGTACTTCAAATGAAAAAACTTTTCGCATTATTCTTGATGGCTAATTCGTATTCTCTAATAACCTATTCACAAAGTAGTTGTTTAAGAGGTTTGTGTATTGAAGAGGACAGTACTTTTTATCATGATACATTTTATCAAGGTCAAACTATCGCTTTTACTTATTATTTTAACAATACTACGAATGAGGATAAATTCGATAGAACCATTCAATCATTTCATTTTACAAGGGTTTTACCTAAGGGAAAATCTGAAGAATTATCCCAAATGAAGTTGCCAAACTTAGACCGATTTAATACTAAACCTGACACAGGACACAATAAAATTAAAGCTAATTATAAAGCACCTGCAATATTTGATTCACATTACTGGCATATTTGGAATGACTCTGTTACTGAGTACAACAAAAAATACGGAGAATCTAACCGAATTGGGTTGTTGAAGCCAGGTAAGTACTTTATGAAAGTTCAAACTCACTTAGCACCTGATGATAGTTTGTTAACACTTCTAAAACAATTTGAAGTGATAGAAGCTAAAGGAAAACTGAAGCAGGAATTAATGGACTATTTAAAGTGTATTAATTATTATTACTATTTTAAATACGGAGAGAATGAATTGGAACGTATTTACTCACCTGCATTGCCAACAATAACCTGGTACTTGAATACCTATCCAAATGGTATTTACACAGCTGAAGTTTTTAGGTTCATAACTAATAATTGGGAGAACACTGGCTACAAACCACCCTTCGGTGCGGAGGGAAGGGCTAAAGAATATAAAATGCAAATGGAACTATTTGCTAAAGTCAATGGCAATTTCAGCAATCTTGATAATAAGATAAACAAGGCCATCTATAATATCGACATCATGATGAAATACCGGCTTATTGATGATGAAGTAGTATTTATGGACAAATTCCTGAAAAGTATTGAAGATAAGCCAGTTATCTTAAGTGACAGGTTTATTGCCCAGTTTATGCGATTATATAAGGATTCTAAGCTTAGTAATTATGCAAGGTTAAAACAGAATAAGGAATGATTAAGCTTAGATTTTTTATTGTAATACTATTGTTTTGGAACTCTGTTTTTGGGCAAGGTATTATACAGTTGCAACAGACACCTATGCTTATAAGTCCTTGCTTCACAGGTTCTGATACTGCTGCAAGAATTATCGCTGCGGGACAGTTTGTCCATCAAAAATATAATGATACTGAAAGGGGAAAAGATCGAAATAATACAAATTCAGCCTTTTTAATATCCTATGATAAAATGTTTTCCGGCGGGAAAAAAGCCATCGGATTCTATACATCAGTTGAAGACAACAGGGTTACTGATAATAGATTTATGGGAGGAGTAACATATATGCGATTGCAAGCTCCCGTTACAGACCATTGGTTGAACAGGAGCCTGAAAACCAGGCTTATAGAATTCAATGTCAACTACATACCACACTTCATGTCCTTAAAAATAGATCAGAAAAATTATTCATTGACCCCAGCAATATCACTGAATATTGCGCAAGGTTCAGCATATGAAAATCACAGAAAGAATTATGAGCATAATGACTCTCAAGACACTGTTAGCTTTGTAAACTTAGCAGGTGGAACAACCCAAAAGGTTTACAATAACTTTAAAGATACATCATTAGGATACAAAAATATCACCTTTTATAGGGCTGGGGTGGCTGCAGCATGTATGTTTACGAGTCAGAGGCTTTTTATTGCATATCAGTTAAAATTTTTAGTTGACAATTTTTCACTCAGTTACTCAGATTATTCTTACGATAGATTTTACGATGCAAAACAAGGAGAATGGAAAGAAAACTTTAAAAACAGGAACGACTCATATAATACTTTTTCTTACCAGGTCTTGCAGGTAATATCGTTTGGGGCCAATTTCCCTAAAAGAAAAAACTCTCTGGTCCAAATTACACCTATTGCCGTTATCTCTTATAATTCCAGCTCTTTAAACGCCTCTTACCGGCCTCTTATAGATGATGAATATTATTATTATGTCAACAATTTGAAGTATGACTATACAAACGTATTCGGATTTTCCGGTAGAAATTTTAGTTTCAATCTTAGAGTAGGGAAAATACTTGCAGGTATCAATACTGGTCAAAGCAATTTCTATTCTACGGTTACCAATTATTACCTGGGCTATAAAGCAAAAAAGTATACTGTAACAGCAGGATATTTCCCTAATAATATTTTTAACACAAGTTTAAAATTCCTTTTATAACCTTACTAAATCAATTTTATGAAAAAGTATTTTTTACTATTTCTCCTTATTATCTGTTTTCAGCAGACTTATTCTCAATCAAAATTGATAAAGTATACGGTTAAAAGTGTAAAACTGAAAGGAGAGGAAGGATACTTGAAAAAGGGCAATCCGGATACCATCAAAGCAGAAAGGGAAGTAAGGCAGTTTGCCAGGATGGCCAATGACGGAAGATGGACTTCCGTCAGAAGATTCTTCAGGGATGATCTTGAGTACAGCAAATTTATTGCCAGCCTGTCCTACGATGGAAGCATCCGGAGCATGAAACCTTTCAAAGTAATTACTGAGAATGAAAGTGAGCTGGTCATAGAAAACCAAATCAGCAAGCAAACTCAGGTTATTCAGTTCACAACGAATAACACAACCAAAAACATAGAGCAGGTTAACTTACAAACTTCAGAAACAAACTTCCGCCTGGAAGAGACCTCTCCTCTTAATTATGTAAGGTTGCCAGAAAAGCCTGAAGAGAAGATAGAATACTTTTCTTCCGTTCCGGCCGCATTCCAGGATAAAGGAAATCCAGTTTCCAACAACCTGATGTTTGGTCAGGTCAATTTTGCCGATCTGGAGATAAAACTGGATTACTGTGTGGGTATAGGACCGTTTGAAAAATGCGGTGGCAACACTCAATCATATGCTTTTGGACCTGTTATTTCAGGTATAGATCTGAAAGACTACGCTCCAGAGGAACAGGAGGAAGCATTTGTAGAAATTGCAGACATTACAGCTTTCAGTACTGCTTTTGATGATGGATCTGGAAATAAACTGTCATATCTTCCCCATGAATATATCCTCACGGCTGTAGTGGCAGATGTAGGGGCCAATTCTCTTGTCTTTATCAGGGAAGGACTTGAACCATGGGAATATACAGGACAAGAAGAGCTTGGTTACGAAGTATTTGGTGCACCAGTTGCAGTAAAAGTTTTGAACCAGACTATTTATGTACTTGATAAGGGTAACCAATGGGGAAAATTACCATGTATCCATTTGCTTAGGATAAACCACACCAGCAACGGAAACTTCAGCGTTAATTATATAGGGAAACTTAATACAGGTAGCCTTGTCCTGAATGAACCTAATGATGTTGGTGGCTATCTTGGATCAAATGCTCATAAACTATTAGTTAGTGATGCAAATGGAATACATATAATACAGATAAATCCATCGTCATATTTTATGAATAGCGGGACTTTACCACAAACAATAACACAATTACAGGATCCTCTTTATTCAGCAGATTTTTACACAGTAAAAAACGCAAAAAGAATCGATTCTGATATTTCGGGTACGACAGTGATTATTACGCAGCAGAATGAAATTATTTCATTATCTAATAACAGCCTCCTGAGCGCAACAACTAATATTAAATTCGATTATATAAAGCCTCTTCGAGGTTGTGACCCTACTAATCTTGCCTACATGGCCCGTGAAAAAGTTTGGGTAATTACGGACAATAATGGAATGCTTCATAAACTGGATATGTACGGCAGGTACATGGGGGGTGACGGAAAATTTGGTGTTAATGAAACAAATGGTGAATTATATTTTCCTGTTGGGGCAACACCAAACCCCATTTCAGACCTCTCCAATCCATATCGCTACCGATTCATCGTGGCTAACCGATGGGGCATTGAGACAGGTTTTAAATTATTCGCCCCAAAACTGGCTATTCCAGAACTTAAAGTGTTTGAGAACATGACAAATGGCAACCTTACAGCAGCTTTTACTACTTCTGGTATGTGGCAAGCTGTAGAAGGTGCAAGATCTGTACAATTTAATGGTTTCTTCATAAATGGCACTCCTGTAACCCCTACAAGCACAAGCAGTTCTGTTTCTTATGCCATTCAAGGTGATTTTTATTCTGAAAATACAGATTATTTGATGGGCGTACCTAATACAGCAGAATTTACAATTGCCTCCTTGCCAGGGTTAAAAAGAGGTTGGAACAATATTTACGTTATGATCACGGTTAAAAAGGTCATTAAAGGAGAAGAAATCACAGAGCCTGTATTTAAACTTATAAATTTCTATTGGTTACCTTCCAATTTTAATACTGTAGGTGTTTCAGGAGAAAATTTTGCTGAGTTTAAAATTAATGATAACGGTGGTTCATTTGATTATATTTATAAGCCAATAACATTACTTGACAGAGCCATTTTCTATGTAGACCAAACTAGAGTTGGAGTCGGTAACCTTGGAGTTCTGAATGTAGAAGCTGGTTGTACATTTTATTCAAAGTTCGATCAGCAACAAGTACTAAGCAATTTTTCATTTGATAGCATTGGAAAAATAAATGTAAAAGCACAAGGTTTTATTTGTGTAGAAACTGGAACACTGCCACAAGTTGTATACAGCCTTCCAGATTTGCCCCCTCATTTTAGCCTGGACAAATATTACTATTTGGGAACAAACCCTAACTTACCAGATTTTTTCGGAGGTGCCTGTGAATCTCCCTGCCAGTTTTTGGCTTATAAACAACCCAAAGTTTCTTTTAAAGTAAGTGTTGTTCACCCTACCGTCTCAGGCCAGGGGATAAAAGTTAACATTTCTGATGTTTTTTCGACCTATGCGGAAAGTCACCAATGGACATTGATAAAAAACGGGATTATAATTGTTTCAAAAATAGTGACCGGCCAGCCTGTTGCCTCTGAACTATCCGCCTTATTGCAAACCACCCTTGAGGCTTGTCAGGAATATCAGGTCAGGTTATCAATTGGTTGCAATAATATTAATTTCATACCTGTAAACACGGTGACATTCAGTACCAAGCCCCCAATAAATGCAGGAAAAGAAGAATCTGTGTGTGAAACTCTTTTTCCTTATCAACTTTCTGGTTTCCAACCTATACCCACAAATGGGTACGGGACACTGCCCGGAAAAGGAAAGTGGGAGATTGTTACGACCGGAACTAATTCGAGTATAACGCCTGGGGGGAATATTTCTATAACCACCAGTACCTCTCGAGACAGGGTAATAAAACTTTCATATTCCTACCAAGACTTGCTTGGCTGTATCGTATCCGCTACCAAAAACCTCTTTGTCACAGCTGTACCTGCTAAACCTGTCTTGAAATTGGTTGATACAGTTTGTGTTAATGGTTCGTTGCAATTAGCAAGCACAAACACACAGGAAGGAGATTATGTATGGCAAGGACCTGGAAATTTTAATTTTGAATCAGCTGCAAGATCAATGTTAAGAGTTAAAACAAATACATCTATGTCTGGAATTTATTCTGCAAAAGTTGTAAGGAACGGCTGTGAAAGTTTACCTGGGTCAATAAATGTAAAGGTAAACCCACTACCGGTAATCACGTTCCCGGACTCTGTAAAGCACTTGTGTGCGTGGGGAAGTGCTTATAATCTTAAGGTAAATGTGAATCCTGGCGGAGGAACCGGCTTATGGTCTGGGGCTAATATAAGGCAAAATTCTTCCACTAAACAGTATTATTTTGATCCATTTGGTTTGCCAATCAAAGAATATCCATTAACCTATAACTATAGTGCCCCAATCACAAAGTGTAAACAAAGTGCCATCCAAAAAATAATTGTAGGTCCCAAAATAGAAACAGAAACAAACCAGACCGTTTGCCAGAACACACCACAGTTTCCATTAATTGCCAGCCCGGCAGGTGGGACTTGGTATGAATACGATCTGGAATCTGTTGTTACAAACTTTAACCCTGCCTCAAATAATATTGGGCCGCACTATTACTGGTACACCTATACCGACCCATATTATTGTGCTTCACAGGTACAAAAAACTATTAACGTCAAACCTGCGCCTGTTTCTACCTTGTCTTTGTCCAATCCGGCTGGGCTCAGGTACAAATATTATGAAAACATCTTTTCCACACCATGGACAGGAATGCCAGACTTTAGCAAATTGGCACCACTCAAAGAAGGAACGGCAGTTTCGGCCGACCTGGGCAACAGGTTGCGAGAAACCCAGTATGGATTTGTATATGAGGGGTTTGTGAATGTCCCGTCTTCAGGAAACTATACTTTTTATATGTCAAATATAGACGGGGCAAAGCTTTACCTGGACAGTACCCTGCTTGTGAACAATGATGGAACACATATTACGCTTTTCAGTTCCAGCCAAACAAAGACCTTAACAGCGGGAACTCACCCTGTCAGGTTAGAATACTTTAACACAACTGGCACAGGACAACTTAAACTTGAATGGTCTGGCCCAGGCATTGGCAGACAGGTTTTATCAGGAAGTTTCCTCTCTTCACCTTACACCTTTTGCCAGGGTACTTCTGTCAGCCTTTCAGGATCTGATAACAGTGTTCCATCTGTATCTTACCTTTGGTCAAACGGACTAAGCCAAAAAACAATCCTGGTTTCAGAAGACGGGAATTACAACGTGAGGGTCACAAATGCAGATGGTTGCAGCTCTGTCAGCAATACAGTTTCGTTCAGGAAGCTTCCTTTACCAGATGCCGCCATATTGAGGGCAGGGGGCCTTTCTTATTCTTATTATCAGAATGAAGGGGCAAACTATACCACCATGCCAGATTTTACAAACCTGGTACCTGTAAAAACCGGTTATGCCCAGTATATTGATGCCAGCCTTAAAAACCGTGACAATAAAACTGCCTTCGTTTTTGAAGGTTATATTATAGTGGACAGTTATGGTGACTATACTTATTATACAACTTCAGACAAACACAGCCGTCTTTATATTGACGGACTGTTGGTGGTGGACAATACAACACCCTCGGTTGAAAAATCAGGTATTGTAAGGCTCAGGCCTGGTAGCCATAAGATCAAGGCCACTTATTACAATACCACATCTGTTTCCCAATTATCGGTTTCCTACCAGGGCCCAGGGATAGCAAAGAAAATAATACCTTCTTCGGTATTGTACCATGACCTAACCATTTGCGAATCCAATTCAAATATCATTGCTGCCAAATACGCCTCCTCTTATTTCTGGCCTGTGACACAGTCAACAGGATATGTAGTAAGTGCTGCCCCCGGTACTTACAACCTTACCGTAACCGGGGCAAACGGATGTACGGCAAATGGAAGCAAAACTGTATTTCCTAATTCGCTGCCTTCAGTTTCCATTGCGACCAATGCACCCAATGGGGTTTGCAGCGATTCTGCTTTTTTGATCGCAGACCCGCAAGTGGGGCAGGCTCCGTTTAAGTACCAGTGGAGTAAAAATGGAACAGATATTAAAAACGCTACTTCTCAAACCCTGACAGCCAAAACAGACGGTAATTATGGGATAAGGATCTCAGATGCCTGTTTCAATACCTCTGCCAATTCATATTACAACATCAAATTTATTACTACGCCAAGTATAGTACTGGGAACAGATATAGTCGGGGTAAAATCTGTTTGCCAAACAGGTGGTTCTGCCAATATTTTGGTTGATATATATAATTATAGTGCATCCAAATCATATAAGGTTAGCCTAACCGGGGCCGGTACCTTGCAAAAGATTGTGGCAGCAAACCCTGTACTCTCTTTCACAGATCCATTTAACCCAGGAATATTGGGTTCCAGGTGGAGAATGTTTAATAAAGGTTCTGGTATAGCACCCTCTTCTTCTATAACCGCTTCCGGCCAGCTCTCTATTACTGGAACAAACCCAGCCATTACACCTACAATAAACAGTATGTTGTCCTTATCAAGACTTGACCTTCGTGGTGACCTTGATATAAATGTTAAAGTTATTTCATATACAAATAGTACCACAATAGCAAAAGCAGGGTTGTTTGTCAGCAACGAAATTGATAACCAAGCCAAAGGAGGGTATTGTATAGTTTCAGCCTGCAAGGATGGCAAGATATATTTTCAGTATGATACCAACGGTGATGGTGGATTAGAAGGTTCCTATTCCTCTCCGTGGACAGTTGATCAAACCAACCTCTGGCTGAGGGTAAAAGAACAGGCTAAAGTGTTTTCGGCATTTTATAGTACAGTGAGTGCGACAGGGCCCTGGGTGCAATTAGGTTCAAATGTCACGATCAGCTCTTCGTTTATAAGTTCCAATGTTGGAGTTTTTGTATCAGGAGGAAGTTCTTCCGTACCATGCACAGGGGTTTTTGATGATTTTAACGCTATCAGTAAAATTCCACTAATTGAAATACCTATAACTGTTTCAGGAGATTATACAGTAACCGTTATGGACAATGCATTAGAAAACACTTGTGTAGCACCAAAATCCATTACTATCGGGAGCAAGCCCAATCCAAGTGTGAGTTTAACCCTTCCCCAAACCGGAACATGTTATAATTCAGGGGCTTTATTACTATCAGGTGGAAACCCTTCCGGAGGGACATTTTCCGGAACCGGGGTAACTAAAACAGGAAGCAATTATTATTTCACGCCCACCATAGCATTGCTCGGAAACAATACAGTTAGTTACACTTATACTTCTGTTAATGCGTGTAGTTCCAGTTCGACTGGAAGTATTAATGTTTCAAATATATTGCCTTCTATTGATTTAGGTTTCGATCATATAATTGAAAAAAACAAACCTGATACTTTGAATGCTTTGAACACCAAAGCAGATGGAGCAGTAACTTGGTCAACTGGAAGTACTGGATTACAGTTAATCTATACACCTACTACAACAACCTACATAAGTGCTTCATTTACAAACTCTTGCGGAACGGCAAGAGATACTGTTATTTTGATTGATCCTTGTACGTTTACAGATTATAAAAGGACTCTTAATGGAGAAACAACTGGTGGAGGTATTTTTTCCGGTATTTACGTACTGAAAGGTTTAACACTAAATGGAGGTAATTATACTTTTAAC
>JACMRH010000044.1 GCA_014376535.1 Cytophagales bacterium
CGGAATTTCGTCAGATGGCAAAAGATGAAATGGAAGCCCTACAGCCTAAAAGAGACCAGATTGAAGAAGAACTGAAACAACTTTTAATTCCTAAAGATCCTAATGATAGCAAAAACGTCATTTTAGAGATCAGAGCGGGAACCGGTGGAGATGAGGCCTCAATTTTTGCTGGAGATATTTACCGCATGTACCAACGTTTTTGTGAGAAGATGGGCTGGAAAATGGAATTAATGGACTATACCGAAGGAACTTCAGGTGGCTACAAAGAGATAATAAGTCTTTTGGTAGGTGAAGATGTTTATGGCAAAATGAAATTTGAATCGGGAGTTCACCGTGTTCAGCGTGTTCCCAATACAGAAACGCAGGGAAGAATCCATACTTCAGCAGCTACAGTTGTGGTATTGCCTGAGATGGACGAAGTGGAGGTTAATATTGCTCCTGGCGACGTTAGAAAAGACTTATTTTGTTCTTCCGGACCTGGTGGTCAGTCAGTGAATACAACTTATTCGGCTGTTAGGCTTACACATATTCCTTCTGGCCTTGTTGTACAATGTCAGGACGAAAAATCGCAGATTAAAAATGCAGAGAAAGCCATGAAAGTGCTTCGCTCACGTTTATATGAACTAGAACTTCAAAAACACAACGATGCGGTTGGTGCCCAGCGCAAAAGTATGGTTGGAACAGGTGACCGTTCAGACAAAATCAGAACATATAATTATCCTCAAAGCCGGGTTACAGACCACCGTATCGGACTTACTGTTCACAACCTTCCAATTGTAATGGACGGGGAAATTGCTGAATTTATAGAGCAGCTAAGAATTGCAGAAAATGCTGAAAGGTTGAGAGAAGGAGTAGAATAAGTTATAATTTTCGTTAGAATATCAAGCCTGCTCTCTTTTTTGGAGCAGGCTTTTTAGATTCTGCATTTGCAACCAATAATTTCATTTAGGTTTATTACACTTTTAAGAATACCAGCACTAGCATAAGTTATTACCAAGTCAAAAGGTTTACTGCTAATGAGACCCTATTTGTATCCTGTAGAAAATTGGTCCTGATTAACTTAAATAGCCTGTCAAATATTGGATGGTATAATGGGTGTGGATTGGTTTATGGTTCAGATGGGATGATCTGTGCTCTTTTTAATTCCCTGTCAAGTGGAAACAAGTGATAATGTATGATACAGGTTATATCTTACAGTTTTGGATGCATTCGACATTGAAGCAACTATGTTCAGGAATATTTATTTTATTTGTTTCAGGTTGCTTTCGCTTATTTTCTGGCCATTTATTTAGACATGAAATCAACTGGAGTTTTTATAGCCATTCTTGTAACAGAAATAATTATCGCCTTATTTGCCTGATACTATAATTAAAAAGGGTACGTAAGAAACAGTAACCATCGAGAAGAGGGGGAGTTTTGAACAAACAAAATTCTAAATTCTGTAGCTAACAATACTTGTGTACTTATGTATCAAGATCAAATATTTAGGCTCTTATCACTAAACTACACAAGAAAAGAAAATCTTAAAAACCTTGTAAATCTGTTGTGGACTTAGTGATTAAACTTTCATTATTCACGCTAAAATACTCATTTGCAATTTATTACATAAATGATTACAATTTATTTTTTTTCTTCTGTAACTTTTTATTCAGTTCCTGCTTTTACACCAGAGAATGAATACCAAGGAATATAATCAAGCAGTTGAGGAATACTCTGGAAGTGTCTATCGGTTTGCAAAGAAACTTTTGCAGGACGATGATGAGGCCGCTGACATAGTTCAGGATTCATTTCTAAGATTGTGGGAAAATGTGGTCAAGGTTGAAAATGAGAAAGTTAAATCCTGGTTATTTACTACCGCTTATCGACAGGCATTATTGAGAATAAAGCTTAAAAACCGCCATGCAGACTTAAATGCATTGGATTTTATGACTTATGAAATGCCAAACCATGATTTGAAAGAAGTAATTGAAGACTGCCTGGCTGGTTTGCCCGAAATACAG
>JACMRH010000442.1 GCA_014376535.1 Cytophagales bacterium
GACATTGCAGTCCTATCCAACTAACAACGAAAAGGGATTGGAAAAAAGCTTATCACTTACCTGACTAATTATTGTAAAGAAAATGGTTTTGAAGAAGCATAGGTAGAAAACTGAAAGAAGTTGTTCTACAGAAATTTAGTGCTGGTGTGTCTTCGGTAATAAATCCTTCTGGATATTTAATATCTGAGATTTTCTTAATACTAGATGCATAATTTAATAATGGATGTTTCATAGATTAATTTTAATCCTCTCAATTTCTACATCCTTTCTCAGAGAGAACTGCATTAAAATGCTCGTGAAAAACTAGTAGTGTTCCATTCCGCAAAGATAACCTGGCAGCAGGAACTTTATCATTGTAAACATTTTCCTTTTTTTGATCCTCTCCAGTTTCAATGTCCTTCTTCTTTGATGCCAGAGTAGTGAATTCTTTATGTTCTATAAGTAATGAACCATTTAAGTCAGAAAGCCATGCACCGCTAAGCAAGTCATAAAAATATCCCGATAGAGGTTGAATATCTCTTATCTTCTTAAATTCTAATTGGTTCAATAGAATATGTTTCATAATCAATAATTATAATAATATTAGAAGTCTCTTGTCAGTTAAATTTCATCTGGGAATATCGCTATTTCATCTTTTTATGGAAAATGTACTTGTATTTGTACAACCGACAGTTCCCGCGAACAAAAAGGTGAACAAGGTTGAATAATTTTTTACAACTTACTGAAAATTAATTATTGAGAGCACAGGGGTCGAATCCTGCCACCGCGACTTGAATTGTACTAAAGTGCACCAAAAAGCCTGTAAATCACCTTATTTACAGGCTTTTATGCTTTCAGTCTGTACCAATCTTTCCCAAAGGATCTCAATGTTTCTGTTACCTATTCGACTACCTGTTTTTGATTTTTATATTTGCGATATTCAAACTTTTGTATTTCGTTGCATAATATTAATCAATAAAATTTGGAGGTTTCTTTTACTTTACTCCATATTATAATAAAAGATAAAAAACTCTCCTATTATAAATTATACCTGTTTTTGTAATAGATGGCAATATTTTCAAAAACATGTGAATATGCAATGCGGGCGGTTTTTTTTATTGCCCACAGGACCACTTCAGGCGAAAGGGTGGGTATAAAAGAAATTGCCAATGGGATTAATTCCCCAGAGCATTTTCTGGCGAAGATATTACAGGATTTAAGCAAAAGAGGTCTAGTACAATCTGCCAAAGGTCCTAAGGGTGGATTTTACATGGATAAAGTAACCTTAAATCGACGCTTGTCCGAAGTTGTTGAAGCTGTAGATGGAAATGGAATATTCACAGGTTGCGGCTTGGGATTGAGTCATTGTTCTGAGAGTAATCCTTGCCCTTTGCATCATGAATTTAAGGGTATACGCAACCAGATTCATGAAATGCTGCTGAAAACAACCATTGAAGAATTTAATGAAGATCTGAATTTAGGTATCACATCCTAAAAAAAATAATTTTTTTAAACATTAAATGATAAAAAGGGGTTAATATATTTATATGAAAAAATTTAATCTTCTACTAATAGCGGGATGGATTTTTGTTATGTGCGTTTGTTCTAATATTTCGCTCTCAGCTCAAACTAGGTCCACTACTTCTTTGGATAACAATTCTAAATTTGGATTTATTATAATCCTCCTTTTGGTTGTTCTGGCATTGCTTTTTACTGTATTATACCTTTATAGCAAAACAAAAGAAATTGGCGAAATTACAAGAAAAAGAAATAAGGAAGGAGATGATATCCGGTTTAAAGAATATATAAACACTCTGGGTAGTAAACAAATTGACGGCTATTTTAGGTTCAAAAAGGATAAAACCTCGGGTGTTGCTAACAAAACTAAATCAGGCTTACTCAGTTTGTTACTAGTTTTTTTAATTGCATTAATTAATTCTCCGGCAATTGCCCAACCTGCACAGCAACCGGGCTCTCTTCTGGCTGAGGGAGGTATTATTATTACGCTTATCCTGATAATGATACCTGTTCTTGCCGGTATTATTTTTATGATCATTAAGATCAGGAATGTTTTACAGCTTTATCAAAACAAGCAAAACCTAAAAGAGGCTGAAAAACTTGCCGACTATTTGAGCAATTCAAATAGTCAGGAGCTTGATGCAGTTCTATTAAAACGGAAGCAAGCCCTTGATTACACATTAAAACATAACGAATTATCAGGTCAATTAACTCCATCAGATGATAAAGGGCTGCTCACAGGTGTGAATAGTAATCTGGCTCTGCCGTTTGTATCAGCAAAAAAGCACGCTACAAAAAGACCTGGCATAGACCCTGCTTTATCTAAATTAATTTTGTGGTTTGTAGGTTCTGCTACCTTTTGGCTTTTATTTGGAACTACCGTTGGTGAATATTTAGGAATTAAGTTTGTTGCTCCGGATGTGGATCATTTTAGCTGGTTAAGCTTTGGTAGGTTGCGTCCGGTGCACACGAATGCAGTATTTTGGGGCTGGGCCTCCTTAGGAATGTTGGGCCTGGGGTATTATGTAGTGCCCCGCGTTGGAAATGCCCCACTGGCAAGTATTAAAATGGGATGGTGGACACTGTATTTAATCAACGCATCAGTTATTATAGGAACTTTATTTTTGATGGCCGGAATTAATAATGGCGGTGGTGAATACAGAGAATATATATGGCCTGTTCAGTTATTGTTCGGGATTGGCTTGTTGTTAACGCTGATTAATTTTCTCAAAACTATTGCCAGAAGGACCACAAAAGAAATCTATATCTCCAACTGGTACATTGTAGCATCCGTAATATTCGCTATTGTAATTTCTATAGTGGCCTATGTTCCATTATGGCAGAATGGGTTAGGAGAAACAATAGTTCAGGGGTATTATATGCACCAGGGTGTTGGAATGTGGTTTATGCTTTTTACCCTGGGCATAGTGTATTACTTCCTTCCTCAACAATTAAACAAACCCATCTACTCCTATAGCCTGGGTATTCTAGCGTTTTGGGCACAAATTCTTTTTTATACCGTTATCGGAACGCATCACTTTGTATTCAGTTCTATTCCATGGTGGTTACAAACCACAGCTATTGTAGGGAGTGTAGGTATGATCATTCCCGTCGCTGCCGGTACGGCAAATTTCCTTTTAACGTTTAAGGGGGCCTGGTATAAAATACCATCCAGCTATACACTGCCATTTTTTTTGGTTGGCATTATCTTTTATTTTACGGGCTCTCTTCAGGGAACAGCCGAAGCGTTTCGTTACACAAACCTTATCTGGCATTTTACAGACTTTACTGTAGCGCATTCACATTTAACCATGTATGGTATTATCTGCTTCTTTCTATGGGCGGGAATATATGCCCTGGTACCAAGGTTAACAGGAAAAGAAGCACCGCAAATAACTGTAGGTGCACACTTCTGGTTAGCACTGATCGGATTACTGTTTTATACCATTCCTTTAATGTATGGCAGTACACTTAAAGGATTAATGTGGATAGAAGGAAAACCCTTTATTGAGAGTGTAGTTTTTATGGCTCCGTACTGGCTTTGGAGAGCAATCGGCGGAAGTCTGATGTGGCTCTCTCATTTATTTTTTGCTTATAATATTTATAAAATGCTTTCAGGGAGTACGACGGTTGATGTTCAGGAAGCCGCTATCGAAAAACTGAATCAATCTTACACCGCTGCAGAAACTAAACTTTAATGGAATCTAAAAAAAATGGAATTTTTCAATAACCATAAAAAACTCTTTACAGCAGCATTTCTGCTATTTCTTGTACTTACATTATTCGTTTGTATTATGCCAGCTTTAAATAATCAACGTATTAATGAGCCTTTGCCTAATGCTGTTTCGTTAAGTGAAGACGCCATTAAGGGAAAGGCATCATATATTTCCAATGGTTGTGTTGCCTGTCACACACAGCAAGTACGTAATCTTGATATGGATAAAGTATGGGGAGAACGGCCAAGTGTAGCCGCAGATTATGCTGATAACCATCGTATAGATTTTTGGCGCAATACAGCAACTGTTATGGGTACAGAACGTACTGGTCCTGATTTGTCTAATATTGGCCAGCGTCAGCCCAGTATAGAATGGCATCTACCGCATTTATTTAATCCCCGTATTGTGGTTAAAGAGTCTATTATGCCTTCATATTCATGGCTGTTTATAATAAAAGATAAAATTGAGCCGGGCGATGTCGAAGTAAATATACCTGAAGAATTCATGAACGGACAGACAGGCAAGGTGATTGCTACGCAAGAGGCCCTTCATTTGGTTACTTATCTGCAGGCATTAAAGCAACCTAAATTGCCTAGTGGAACACCAGAACCTGATTTTCTATATAAAGAGAAATCCACCTTTTCTGCTCCGGTAAAGCCGGGTGAGGAGCCCGAACTGGATGGTGCGGCTTTATATGTTAACAATTGTCAAAGCTGTCATCAGTCAAATGGCGAAGGCTTAAAAGGCGCTTTCCCTCCCCTCAAAGGAAGCAAAGTTGTATTGGATGATAACCCTGAACTGATGGTTGATATTATTATGAACGGATACAATGCACAGGATGCATTTGGTGAAATGCCGGCAGTAGGAGCAAATAATAAATTAAAGCCTGCAGAGATTGCCGCTATCATGAACCATGAAAAAACAAGCTGGGGAAATAAGTCAGTAAAAGTTACTGTATCAGAAGTTAAAAAACTGATCGACTTTTTGAAATCAACTACCAAGCCCTAACAATGATGTACAACTATAATACAGTAACCGAAGCGGTGGAAGGACTGGAAGGTAGAGGGTATACAAAGGATTTCAATGTACATCCTGAGAGAGAATGTCAGATTTGTCAAAAAACCGGAATCAGCTTACCACAAGATGAATTTGAGATTGATGGAATCTACCAGTTCAAAGGGATGACTGATCCTGGAGATGAAATGATAGTATATGCACTTTCATCAAAAAAATATGGCTTGAAAGGAATCCTTGTCAATGCTTATGGCATGTATGAAGATTCAGCCACTTCAACGGTTGTGCAGAAGTTGCTTCAGCATAAGGATAATTAAAAATGGTATGAAAAAATGCAATCTGATTTTATTCCTTTTGATGACAAGCGGTTGGTTATATGCCTGTCCAGTTTGTGAAAAACAACAGCCAAAAGTATTGCGTGGAATTACCCACGGCGGAGGTCCGGAAAGCCGATGGGATTATGTTATTGTATGGATAGGTGTAATAATTGTGTTGATTACCCTTTTTTATTCTTTGAAATGGATTTTTCGTCCGGGTGAAAACTCAAAGAACCATATCAAACAATTTATATTAAATACTGAGTAGTATGGAAGAGAAAAGCACAATATATATCTTCATTGATGACGAAATAAAGCCTATAGCTGAACTTATTTCACCTGTAAATTTTGAACTGGATACATCTAAACTTGTAGATGGGAAACATACACTTAAAATTGTTAGCAAAGACCCGACGGGAAAAGAAGGTATACGCCTCATTCCGTTTGAAGTAAGGAACGGTCCGGCCATTGATATCGAAGGAATAAAAGAAAACGCGGTAGTAGATGGAGTTATTCCGATTATGATTAATGCTTACGGAAAAGGAGACTCGAAAAACTTTTTAATTGTTGGAAGCGAAACTCCGCAGAGTATACCATTCTGGATTTTTATTTTGCTTATTGCTTTCATAGCCTGGGCCATTTACTATCATATCGATTCTTCAGCGATCAATTTATTTAAATAAGCGGATTTAGTCTGCTTTATCCATGCTATTTTAAATTTGTTAGATGAAACCTGATATAAAAAATCTTGATGACATTATAATTTTCGTAAATGAATTTTATAATAAAGTGCAGCAGGACGAACTGATAGGTCCTATTTTTAATGGAGTTATAACCGATTGGCCTCCGCATCTGGAAAAGATGTATAAGTTTTGGAATGCAGCATTATTTGGAGTTCCGGGTTTTAAAGGTAATCCGTTTGCTAAACATGCCCCTTTGCCTATTAAAGCAGAACATTTTGATCGCTGGTTAATCCTGTTCAACGAAATAATTGATAATTCTTTTGAAGGCGAAATGGCTACGGATACCAAAAAACGGGCTGAATTGATGGCGGCAATGTTCTTAAGTCGCTTTAAGGGTATGAAGAGGGGATCTGATAAAGTGATCGTATGAAATGATAAAAGAAGTTAAGAATGAGAACGCAGATATTTTTTCTGAAAAGAATGTGGGAATTTTAGTTAATGCTTTTTATGAAAAAGTCAGGCAGGATAAATTATTGGCCGATGTGTTCAATCCAATAATTAAAGATAATTGGGATTTTAACTTAAAGCGAACAGTCAATTTTTGGTCTACTATACTGCTTTATACGAAGCAATACAAAGATGATCCCATGCCAAAGCATTTGCCGCTGGCTATTAAAAAACCGATACCTCTTTGATGCCTGCGAGATGAAATGGGCAGGATTGTTCCAATGATTACATCCTGGAAATGATCTGTTAAGCCACAAAAAATAAGAAGGGAAATTGCTCAGGAGAATGTGGAATATACCGCAAAAGCACTTGAAAGGTTTTTCTTCATAGTTTAGCTTAGCTGTTGCAGATCATTAGCTGATCTAGCCGTTCAGGTATTTTCTTTTGTTTTGGTAATGCATCAGGTAACCGCGTTTGGCCGGATCGTTCAGAAATGAGCGTGAGATCAGGCTTTCTACCTGTTCCTGTTTAAAAAGAAAGGGCGTTAACAATTTATC
>JACMRH010000045.1 GCA_014376535.1 Cytophagales bacterium
AGTCCATTTCCATATTCACTTTTCTCCCAGTTTCCAACAATGACCAATTTTTTGGAAGGCAATGTACTAAAGGCAGAAAGTATTACATGAACATTGTTTTCTGGCTCAATCCGGCAGACTTTAAAAGCATATTCTCCAGATAGAAAAGGGTATTTTTCAAAATCTTCTTTGTGTGGTTTCACTTTTAAAACATGATTTGCTCCATATTCTACCAGGTGGCTCAAAGTTTTATATTTTATGGCGGTATAGCGTTTTATAGCGGCATTGTCTGTAATGTCAGCATCAGAATATTTTACAGCTAAATACTCTGAAAGCTGTAAGAACTTTTTTATTGGCCAGCTCCATTTACCTCTTTTCCATTCCAGTCCATCAATGTTGACGACAATTTTCTTTTTAGTAAAAAGTTTGATGAATGGGAGCAAAATGCAACCTGAAACTCCCAAGATGATCAGTGAGTCAGCATAAAACAACGCATGGATTATAGACCAGATATCATAAATGATGCTTTGAATGCCGTTTGCATTGAAAGGAAGGTATACCAATCTTGCTTTGAGCCACTCTTTTTTTTGTTCTTCAGGACTATAGAATTTCTTACTGCAGTAAACCGTGAATTCAAACTTATCATTGAGGTTCATTACCAGGTGATGTGCCAGGGTTTCAAACCCGCCATATCTTGCCGGGACGCCCGCGGTTCCTATTATTGCTACTTTTTTCATTCCTGTCATTTAATATAATTAGCCAACATTTAAGCCAGTATTGTAACTTACTGAAAGTCAGATGATATATTGATCAGTTGTGAGTAAATGAGTGTATAATCAGGAAGGATTTCCTGTTTTGGGAATAGCTATAAGATTTTCGCTATCTTATCTGCAAATATTTTTTCAGAGAACCTGTGTATTCTCCCGGCAGCATTTACTGACAAAAGCTCATATACTTCTTTGTTCATAGCGCATTTCTGTATTGTATTTATGAGGCTTTCTTCTTCTTTATGGGAAATTTGAAAGCCATTTGCCCAGTTATCTACCAATTCTGAAATTCCACCTACAGGTGGTACGATAGCAGGAAGAGAATAAGCAATGGCCTCAATCACTGTCATCCCAAATGTTTCTCTCCATTTATCCGGATGCGAAAGGTTTAACAGAAGATGGCTCTGGGCATAAAATGGATGCACATCTTTTTGTACAGGATAAATTTTAAGGTTTGAGGGCCTTGAAATTTCGGGAAAGAAAGTACTGATTTCTCTTTCGCCCGAATTGAGAACAAGGCAAAAATTTAAGTCAGGTAGTTTTTGAGCAAGCTTGAAGAAATCCCAAACTCCCTTATATTCTTTCATTGAACATAGCATTAATACCTGAAAAACAGAAGATTTAGGAAGGTCCAGGTATTGCTTTCTTTTTTCAAGAAACTCTTCAGAGATTGAATTATAGATAATATGGTTTTGGGGCCTTGAAAGTTCTTCCTGATCATGGAGATATTCAGAAACATAGATTGTGTCTGAAGCAGTGAGGTTTGCTAAACCAAACAGGAACTTTTTGAGCTGCAGTGGTTTAATAGAAGTTTCGTGTATATGGTAAATCACCTTAGCACCGAAACATTTGCCTGCAAGTGCAGCACCAAAAGGCAATACTGTGTTTACATAAATAATTGTATCTTTTCTGAGAGAAAATACTATTTTGAAGAACAGGACGATCTGGCTGTACATCAAAAGTATTAAGGTTAAATGCTTAAATTTTGACCATTGGTAATAGAAACTATGATAAGTCACACCTGGAATATCGCTCAGGTATCCTGATTGAGAACCGCTGGAAAATATGTGGCATTCGTGGTTCCTGGCAACCATTTGTTTCACTACCTGCGAAAGCACAAGAGGACTTCCACTGTAATCATTTAACAAATGGGCAAAGAGTATTCTTTTTGTAGGTTGCATTATCGGAGATTAGAATTCTGATTCTATTAATGAGCTGTTTGCGGTACTGAGCTGATATTGTTTTTTATCATCATCTGCCGGTTTTGGAAATGCGTTCTTCAAACTTACTTCATTGTAAATATCACGGAGAAACAAACCTTTAGCATCCCAGGTCAGCTCTCTTTCCCATTTTTGGAATGCTTCAGCCGACATTTCTTCTCTCAGGTGGCGATTGTCATGAACTTTGGTCAAGGCATCTGCAAAATCCTGGATGGCTTTATCGTAAGATCCATAGGGAATTCTAATGGCACATTTGTCATCCGTCAATTCGCCAGGCCCGTAATTATCGAAGCAGAATACTGGTAAACCGAATGAAAGCGCCTCAGGAACCACCATACCTGCTCCTTCATGCGAAGGGAAAAGAAAGACATCTGCATTTTGATAGATGCTTTCCATCTCTGCCTTGTCTACCCAGTCAATCCATTTTATTGAATGTGCTATCCAGGTTGCGAATACAATGTCTTGTAATCTTTCTTTTTCTGGTCCTTTGCCAACCAGGATAAGTTTTATCTCAGAACGCATTGCTGCAGGTTGGGCAGACCTGAATTTTTCAAAAGCCCTGATTGCCACATCAAAGCCTTTTAAGGCGACAAATCTTCCAACCATCAATACATTAAAACCTTTATGAGAATCAATTGCAATTTTGGCTGTTGACGCAGCTACTGCCGGCATTATTCTCATCTTTTCCTTAAAATTTTTGTGCACAATTTTCTCCGCACTGCTCACCGCCAGAATTAAACTGGCTTTTTCATAACTCATCCTTAAAAATGGGTCCAGCTTCCAGAAAAGGAGTTTTACAATCCAAGTTGCCCTATCCTTAATTATTGCTGACCACCCATAAACTTTCAGGAAGGTCATTGGGATTTTAGCATGATGACCTATCGGTCCCCAAACAAGTGGTTTTCCTGTTCTCCAAAGAAATGTAGGAGTCCAGTTGTTATGGAAATTAAGGTTATGCGCTATATCGAATTGAATTTGATTTCTTTTAATGAACACAGGCATGAAGAGTTGCCATAAATAAAAATAAAGCAAGGCTCCTTTTTCTTTTCTTTTCCAAAACCGCATCCAATAAGGAAGGTCATAATATTGAAATTCCAAATTGGATTCAAAAGGCAAGGAAACTTCATTCATGTATTTCTCAATGGCCTCACGGTTATTTTTACGTGTTATCACAATGGCTTTTTGGAAACGTGCTATCTGGCAAACAAGATTCCATCCTGTTCCATCTTCCGAACCTTTGTAAGGGTTCACGGCATAAGCGGAGACCAATATTCGTTTCATATTCTATGTTAGTTTTGGTAGTTAAAAACCGGTTCTATTGTTCTTTCCTTAATCACTTTGGCAGGAACTCCGCCAATAACTGAGCATGCAGGCATGGATTTCGTTACAACAGCACCTGCGGCTATTACACAATGGTCTCCAATCTCCACCCCATCCAGGATTGTCACTTTGGCACCTATCCAGCAATCTCTTCCTATTTTTATTCCTTTTCTGCTTACACCCTGAAGACGAACCGGAAGCACTACCGTATCATAATTATGGTTTTCAGGATGGCAGCTAAAGTATTGTCCTACAATACAATCGTCACCAATTTCCAGGCCTCCGCCACCTCCCAGGTAGGCATATTCTCCAATTCCGACATTGTTCCCGATATGGATATGAGATCCTAAAAGATTGAAACTTGTTGAGATTATAATCCGGCTGAAAGCGCCTATACCTGAATTGTTTCCAATTCGCAGTTCGCCTGTTCCAAGAGCGCTCAGAGTGCAATAATCATCTATCTTAACCCATTTCCCCAGCTTTATTTTTCTGGCATTAAAGAAGCGAACTCCCGTTCCAAGCATAAGTTGCCTTCCTCTTATTCCACTTAACAGTCCTGTAAAACCTCTCAGCCAGGCCTTTCCTTTGTTCAAGGCAAGTTCCGTAATCAGATGTCCTGTTACATTTACATCAAACCGAAAATGAGGATTTCTCAGACGGATTACATATTCGATCAACTTTTTCATATTCAGCTTTTTAGGCTACGTTGATTATTTTTAATTCTATTTCCTGCATTGTTTCCTTCAAATGAAGGTTTTCTATTGCCAGGTATTTTACACGGGTCCCGGTCAATGATAGTTCTTCAAAAAGGTTTTTATAGGAAAGTGTCAGCGATTCAATTTCTGTTTTGTTCAACTCCTGTTTTCTTTTCAGGATCTCAGCAGCGGGAGCATACAAAAACACATTCAGCTCAGGCTTTTGTATTAAGGAATAAAGTGCCCTGGGTATAGAAGGATTGATTATTATATTGGATCTTTTCGCGTCGCTGATGAAATCAAAATAATAACGGTCATATACTACTACTACACCACGGAGTATATATTTAAAAAGCACATAAAATTGACCCGCTAAGTAGTCAGTCAGATAATATGAAAATCTGAACAAAGACTTTAATTGGCTTTGATTGGCTCCGGTACGGGGAAGCCGTTCTGTTGTAAGTTTTTCTGCTTTTTCTTTTCCGTGAACATAAGCGCTCAGGATAGGCAAGATTGAGGGCCTGTGGCGCAGGACTACCACTTTTCTGCGGTACTTATTTTCCAGAAGTAACTTTATTTCTTCAATAACTGTGGATTTACCTGCCCCATCTACTCCACTAACTGTCAAAGTGAAACCCCTGTTATGCAAGATGTCGATCAGTGTATCTTTCAGGTAATTGATTTTGTTTTTAAGCCAGTTCAGGCGCAAATTTCCAGTAAGGTTCGAGATTTCAAGATCAAGGTCTTTTCGTATTTTTATGCTTTTGATAAATAAATCTTCAAAGTTTAATTCTCCCAGGAAGTATTTTAAATTTATATAATCAGTTATAAGTTCCTGAGTTTTTTCTGGAAGTGAGTTGAAATGATCCTGGTAACGTTTTGGAATACTGCTGCTGTTAAGTTGATGGAATAGAAAGGTATACTCGAAGTCATGTTTAATATCCGGTATAAATATTCCGTTTTGCTTACGACTTCCTTTAAGCACATCTGCAGCATTCATCATAGAGTGTTGTTTGCGTTTGAAAGCTGTTATCAGGTCAATTTCAAGGAAGGATCCATCTTTGAAGAAAATATGGGCAGTCGACATGAAAGACTTCTCTACCAGTTTTACTTTGCTCACCAGCCTGGAATTTTTAATATACGCTACTGCAGAAGGTAGGTCAGAGATTGAAATAAGTATATCCAGGTCTGAACTTTCCGGCAGTTGATCTACAGTGCCATAAATAAATTTCAGACAAGCATATGATTTGTTATTCAGTTCATTGAA
>JACMRH010000443.1 GCA_014376535.1 Cytophagales bacterium
CATTACGGAATTGAAAAAGGTGTTGAAATGACACTTCATAAAAAAATGCCTTTAGGAAGTGGGCTAGGATCAAGTGCTGCAAGCAGTGCTGCAGGTGTTTTTGCCATCAGTCGTATGTTGGGAAGAAATGAATCTGCCCTTGAATTACTTCCATTTGCCATGGAAGGAGAATTTATAGCCTGTGGAAGTGCCCATGCCGACAATGTAGGGCCAGCTTTATTTGGCGGCTTCGTTTTAATCAGAAGTTATGATCCTTTAGATGTGGTGAAAATTCCAACACCTGAAGGACTTTTTACTACCATTATCCATCCACATATAGAAGTTGAAACAAAAGATGCCCGTAATATCCTTCCAAGATTTATCCCGTTAAAAGATGCAATAGTTCAATGGGGAAATGTTGGGGGACTAATTGCTGGCTTGATGTTAAAAGATTTAGGTTTAATAAGTCGTTCTTTACAGGATGTTATAATAGAGCCTAAAAGAGCAATTCTTTTACCAGGTTTTTATGAAGCCAAACACGAAGCATTACAAGCTGGCGCACTGGGTGGAGGAATTTCTGGTTCCGGACCTTCAATTTTTCAGTTAAGTAAGGATGAAGCCACCGCAATAAAAGTTGGTGATGCCATGCAGGCAGTATACAAAGAACTAGGTATTGGTAGTGAGGTTTACATTTCACGTGTAAATACTGAAGGACCTGTTATAATAGGTTAATTAACTATTGAACAATTGGTTACTTTACATCGTTAGGTACTATCAAAGTCAAATAGTAATTTTGCAATATTATATTGTGACAAATAAAGAATTATGAAAAGATCTATAACAATCTATCTAACAAGCTCAATAATTTTTTTATCTCTTACCCTTACTAATGCCCAATCTCCGGTAAGTAAGTTCGGAAGATTGAAATTGGTCGGAAAACAGTTGAGTTCTGAGTGTGGGAAACCAGTTCAATTAAGGGGAATGAGTTCTCATGGTATACAATGGTTTAAAAATTGTCTTACCGGACCTTCTCTAGGAATACTTATTAATGATTGGAATATTGATGTGTTAAGGATGGCAATGTATGTTGACGAAGGGGGTTACCTAACAGATACTACTTATTTTAAAAATACCATAAACACATATGTAAATTATTGTGATAAAAATGGGGTTTACTGCATTATTGATTGGCATGTTTTAACACCAGGCGATCCGAATGCCCACATTAAAGAATCTAAAGGTTTTTGGAACTATATGTCAGCAATGCACTCAGCAAAGAAGAACGTAATTTATGAAATATGTAATGAGCCAAACGGTGTAAGCTGGAGCACTGTTAAAAATTATGCTAATACAATTATTCCTATTATAAGGGCTAATGATAAAGAGGCAATTATTCTTGTTGGTACACCGAATTACAGTTCCGACCTGGATAGTCCGGCAAACGATCCTATTACAGGTGCTAACGCTTATAATGTAATGTATACTTACCATTTTTATGCTGCTTCCCATATGTCCAGGTTGGGTGGTTTTAGTAATAATACTAACAGAATACCAATTTTCGTTTCGGAATGGGGAACAAGTGATTTTACTGGAGGCGGAAATATCGATTTAAATGGTGCTCAACAATGGATGGATAATTTTAATGGAGCCAATGCTGGTGGGGTTAAAATTAGCTGGACAAACTGGAATTTTTCTGATGCAAAAGAAACTTCTGCTGCCCTTGCTACAGGTTCTTGTGCAAACAAAGATTTCACTACTTTGACACCATCAGGAACAAAGGTTAAATATTGGATCTCAAATCCTGCCAAATCTAGTGTTGCTTGCATTTTTCCTAATGGTATTGAGGACGATTCTCACAATCAGCTTTTCACTAACATATATCCCAATCCTTTCAATGATAATTTTACAGTAAATCTTGGCCCAAACTTTAAAGATGTACTTAAAGTTGAAGTAACAGATCAGGAAGGAAAAATACTTGAAACCTATAACACAAATAATGTTCTGCCTGAACTTCATTTTGGAAGCAAGCTTTCTAATGGTCAATATTTTGTAAGAATTATTAGATCAAACAAAGTAGAGATAAAATCAGTCGTCAAATTAAAGTAGTAATCTAAATCTTTATAGTTTATTAAGCCCTGACATTGTTAGGGCTTTTTTTTATATTCATTTCAACTGAAATTCTTAGCTTTGCCCTCCCTATTTAAAAGTAAATTCAATGAAATTATACAGTACCAACCATATTTCTCCAGATGTAGATCTGAAAGAAGCTGTTTTTAGAGGTTTGCCTCAAGACAATGGATTGTACATGCCATATGATATTCCAAAACTTCCTGATTCGTTTTTTGAAAACATTGAGAAATTAAGTTTACAAGAAATTGCTTTTACCGTTGCCAAAGCATTAATAAATGACGTACCGGAAGACCGTTTGAAAACTATTGTTTACGATACACTCACTTTTGAAGTGCCGGTTGTAAACGTACACGATAATATTTATTCTTTAGAACTTATACATGGCCCCTCACATGCATTCAAGGATTTTGGGGCTAGGTTTATGGCCCGATTGGTTTCATATTTTCTTGAAGAAGATAAGAGAGAGATAAATATTCTTGTGGCCACAAGTGGAGATACCGGAAGTGCAGTAGCCCAGGGTTTTTACGGTGCAAAAGGAGTAAAAGTAACAATTTTATATCCCAGTGGAAAAGTGAGTGACATACAAGAAAGGCAGCTTACCACCCTGGATAAAAATATCACAGCCCTTGAAATTATAGGAAATTTTGATGACTGCCAAAGACTCGTTAAGACTGCTTTTTTGGATAAAGAGGTTACAAGTAAGGTAAATTTATCTTCCGCAAATTCTATTAATATAGCCAGATTAATACCTCAGTCGTTTTATTATTTCTATGCGTATGCAAAATTGAAACACCTAGGAAAACCATTGGTTTTCAGTGTGCCAAGTGGCAATTATGGGAATTTATGTGGTGGATTGATCGCTCAAAAAATGGGATTGCCTGTACATGGTTTTATCGCATCAACAAATGCTAATGATGTTGTTCCAAGGTATTTAGCATCAGGGTTGTATGAACCTAAAAGTTCAGTTACCACTATTTCCAATGCAATGGATGTCGGTAGTCCTAATAACTTTCCACGCTTACAGGAAATGCATGGTAAGTCATTTGAGACAATGAAGCATAATATCACTGGCAAAAGATACAGTGATGCAGAAACAACGGAAACTGTAAATAATGTCCATGCCAAATATAATTATGCAATGTGCCCTCATACTGCTATAGCGTACAGGGGCTTAGCAGAATATTTAAATAATCAGAGCAAAGAATTAACTGGAGTGTTTTTAGCCACTGCACACCCAGCAAAGTTTTTGGATGTAATAGATACAAAGGTAGCTGATTCAGTTATTATGCCTGAGAACCTAAAAAGAGTTATGGAGAAAGAAAAAGTCTCCATTTTGTTATCAAACAATTACCAGGAATTAAAAGATTTCCTTTTGAAATAAATAATCAAAAGGATTAATCTCCTTTTGATTATTTACGAATTAAGCGGCATTTCCACAGTCAAAAATACCTGTTTAATAAAATTAATTATTTCATGTTCTGCAGTTGAAAAATCATTATCTGAAATGGCGATCGATTGCAGATCATTAAATATGTCATTTTTTACTTCTGGTCTAAATTCAAAAGTTGGCATCAACCTTCTGATAACATCAGTACAATTGAGCAAACTTACGCCTTCTGAAGCTTGTATTTTTTGCATGCAATCTGAATATGAATACTGGGCAATACCAAAATGTGTTATTAAAACCTTCTCAACCTGACTTTTTATTATTGTTATTTCTCCTTCATCAGCCTGCATATCTGCATTAGCAACCAATTGATAAATGTAAGTAAGGAAATCGGCTATTGTCCAGGCAGTCATCATTTCAAAGTGTTTGAACAAGTATACGGTAATTGTTCAGGAAAAGATTTTAATGAAATAGTTCAAATAAAATTATAGCCAGGAAGCATACATTACGTAGTTGTTTGCAATTCTTTCATTGATATTTTTGAAATGCTCTTCGGTCATTTCCTTTACTTTACGTGCAGGAATGCCAGCGTAAATAGATCCACTCTCCACTCTTGTATTTTCAAGGACTACAGAGCCTGCTGCGATCAAGCTATTTTTTTCTATGTAAACATGATCCATTACAATAGCTCCCATTCCTATCAAAACATTGTCTTCAATAGTACAACCATGAACAATTGCCCTGTGGCCAATGGAAACATTATTGCCAATGGTTAATGGGGCTTTTTCATAAGTACAATGAAGGATGGCCCCATCCTGTACGTTCACCTTATTGCCAAGTTTTATAAAATTAACATCGCCTCTAACCACACTCTGAAACCAAAAAGTGCAATCATCACCAGCCGTAACATCACCCACAATAGTGGCATTCTCAGACAAGTAGCAATTAGCCCCAAAAGAGGGTGTTTTGCCACGAACAGTTTTAATTAAGGCCATATTATTAGTTAAGAGTCAATAGTTAACAGTTAATAGTTGGTAATAACTTCGAATGCTTCTTTTTCTTCATCACAAAAATCTATTTTCTACAACAGGGGTTAAATTACAAATTATTCAAGAAACTTAACTATTAACTATTGACTCTTAACTAATTGACGCCTATCATAATAAACGATCCCCAATAAATGGATTCCGGATGTTGTGATTTGATTTCTTTTTTAGCTTCAATGAATGCTTTTCTTTTATCTCCCATTTTAAGCCATTTGTTGTAAAAACTAAGCATCAGTTTTTCGGTAATTTCATCGCTGACTTTAAATAGGCTCATCACAACATTGTCAGCACCAGCCACTAAAAAGGCCCTCTGAAGCCCCGCAACACCTTCCCCGATTTGAATGTCTCCCAAACCTGTTTCACATGCACTTAAAGTGACGAGTTCAGTCTGTTCCAGGTTTAGGTTCATTGCTTCATAAGCAGTTAGTATCCCATTTTGACTGTTCACATTACCTGTGGTAAAATCATTGTCAAGTATATCCCCGGCATTTGCCAGTAAAATGCCTGATCTGAAAAGAGGATTAATCTCTCCTTTCGCTAAATCTGAATTTTGTTTGGAAGATTTGTTGTCTGGTTGGAAATATCCATGTGTTGCAATATGTATGATTTTCGAACCTTCCAGGGATTTAAACTTCTCTTCATCAGCATATTGTTTTGTGAGCAAATTGCTTTTCCATTTGTTTGAAGAGTAAAGGTCTGAAATCTCTTTTGCTTCCAGTTCTGCTCCGTCAAGGTCCTTTATTGTTCTTTCAGAAACCTTTGATTCATCCGAATAAAATAGGGGGTTACCGATAAGAAGAATGCTATTTGCACCTTCTTTTATATTTTTTTTCTTCTCATAAAGCCTGTTCAAAACCAGGTCTTTTGTATTCGATACAAGTATTAGATTATACTTGTCAATCATGTATTTACCTTTAGAATCCTCCAGAGTTTCAATATTTATCTGATTATAAACACCTTCCCCTGAAAGATAAATTGTTTGGATATCTTTTAGCTTTGGCTCAAAGGCTTTCCAAAAAATGTCGTAAGAAAAATCATCTTCGTTTTTAAACTTGATAGTATTTCTATAATACTTGATATACTTTTTTTCCATTTGGTTTCCATTTGGAAGAATTATCAATTCCGGGTTACCATTCGTACTTTCAGTTACTATTAATGCAGCATAGATTACAGAATCAGTAAAATTATTAGTGAAATGTCTGAATCTTACAATTTCTATTGCTGCTTCGTTCGTTTTTAAAGTCTTTTTTACATCTTTCCATTTAAATGTTCGGTTTTCAAAACTTTGTGCAAATTCTTCAGAAGAAGTACTTAATTCTTTTTCTAGCTCTTCTATCTCTTTTTCAAGTTTAACCTGGTCAATTTTTTCCTGAGATAACTGCTCTGATGTATAGGATAGTGACTTTGTGTATAACTCTTTTTTTTCATTCCACTTGTCGAATTTGTCAATAAGACCTTTATCTCCGCTGGCATTGATCCTTTGTCTTACTCTTATGGAATTACTTAACAATAATGCTTTTGTAGCTAATTCGTAATCATACATCTGGCCAATTAAGTCAGGATTTTGATCCTTCATTTTTAACGCAAGTGTGTTGAAGAATTCAAAGTCACCTTTTATAGATTCCCAATATTTAGATTTTTCGCCAAAACTAAGGGCCGGGAAGTATTTAGATATGAAATTGTAATAACCTTGTGTTGTGATGTTTAAAGTAGACAAGGTGTTTTTATAATCTCCTTTGGAAAAGTAAGTTTTTGCTATTTTACTTTGTGTTTTTACATAATCAGGATGTCGGCTGCTAAATGCCTTTCTATATAAATTAAGTGCATTGCCATATTTTTCAAGTGCAAAGTCATTTTTACCTTGCTTGCGATTTAAATCTCCCTTCATAGATTCAATCTCTGCAGTATATGTATTGTCTTTGCCTAGTTTCAGGTTCCAGTATGAATCAACAATTTTAATAAGGCTGTCTGCAGAACTAATCTGGTTTGTTTCAATTTGAAATTGTGCAAGAGATTTTAAACTGTTAATATAATAGGGGTTATCTGAACCAAGTTTTGTTTTAATGATATTGATGGATTGGCCAAGCATGCTTCTTGTAGAGCTAACATTGTAACCTAGATTGTACCTGATCAAAGCAAGGTCAGAAATCGCGTCTGCATAGTTAATATTATCTTTTCCCAATATTTTTGTGGTGATTTCGATCTGTTTTTGACATACTTTTTCGGCTTTTTCATAATCCCCAAAAGCTGAATATAATTTTCTTAGTGTCTTTAGGCTTTCTGCATATTTTAGAGAAGAGTCACCTAAAAATGACAGGCTAAGTTTTGTAGCTTTATTAAGGTAAGTTTCAGATTGACCATAATCGCCAGTAGTATAATATAATTTACCAAGCAAATTAAAGGGCTTAACCAGCTCTCTAACATTTGAACCCCGGGCCTTTTCTTTTTCAGCGATTGATTGTTTAAGTACTTTTTCAGCATCTCGGTATTTTCCAGTTTTTATATAAAGTTCCGCCAAATCATCAGGACTGGAATTTTCTGCCGGATCATAACCCTTTTTTGCATTATCCTGCATTATCCTTTCTGATTTTGCAAGGCAAGATTGGGCATTGCTATACATTCCGAATGTTGAATAGCCTTCTGCTATATTTTGGTAAGATTTGGCAAACTCAGGTGTATATTCAGAATCGTCACCTTTATTGAGGATTATTTCTGCCGTTTTAAACATGTCTCTCGCAACTGGGTACTTTCCAAGCGCAAGGTTAACACTGGCAAGGTTGCCTAACACCATTGCATACTTTGGTTGATCTGGGTAGTTTATTTTGGCCTGGCTTTCGGCTTTTTTTAGATACTCTGATGCAGTATTCAAGTTTTCACTTTGAAAATACAACGTTCCTATATCGTTCAGGTACCAAACATAATTATTGTTTGCTGGAACCATTTGTTTTATCACAACTCCAATAAGGCTTTCCTGATATATCTCTTCAGCTTTTTTAAGGTTGTTCGTTTTTTCAAGATAGAATTTTCCAAGCTCTAGTTTTCTTTTATGATAGGCAGGAGAATTTTCGCCATACAGTTCTTTGGCAACCTTTATAATAGACAACAAAGTGTCTTCTACAGATTTAAGCTTTCTATCACGTTTGTCAAGTAATACATAAATTTCCTGAGCCCGTATCTTGCTTGGATGATAAAGAGGAATGTAATTTTTTTGGTTTACTAATTTATCTAACCTTTCTTCTACCTTATTAAATTTAGATTTTTTGGCAGTAAACCATTCATCCAGTAGTTCTTTGTTAGCAAAGTAAATGTTATCCTTTTTGAAATACATTCTGGTTTTCCTGTCAAGCATCGACATTGATTTGCTAGGAGTCGATGCAAAATCATCCTTGATCATCAGGCCATACAATACTTTATTAAATGAATTGAAATAATACATGTCCCTTCTTTTTTTTACAGAGGAAAACGCATCTTCATAAAGATTTTTTGCTTTCCGCAAATTACCAGCTGTCTCTTGTTGTACCGCAAGACTGGATAGGTTTTCCGCATAAACCGGGTTTTTTGTTCCCATGTTAGATTTTATCCAGTTGTTGCTCGCTGTTAATAATGTATCAGCTTTAGAATATAAGCCTATCTCATAAGTTGATCTAGCCCTGGTGGATGTTGCCCAGGCGTAGGCAGTTTTTCTTTTTAATACTTCTGCTGAACTAAGTTTTACTTGTTTTACTCTTCCTTTTGAATCTTTAGCTGGTTCAGTCTTTATAACTCTGGCTAATAAACCAGGTGCAGCAAGTTTAGCCAGACTATCGGCCTTCCATAAAAATCCTTGTTCTAAGTTTGTTCTGCTTTTTAAAAGATGATAGGAAGGAAGAAAGTCTTTATTGTTCTTTTTTGAATTGTTATAAGCCGTAAAACTTTTGTCGAGATAAACCTGTGCTTTACGGTGATTGCCATAAACAAAATAGATATCTGCAATATCCAGAAAGGTCTTGCTGGCCACAGCTCCAGTATCGTTATATAGTTTCTTAGTTATATTTACAGCTTCATTAATCGATCCTTCGTAGCTGTTATGATTTCCCATTGCAACCAACAATCGGGCCTGATTAGTATAGGATTTTATACCCGCATCGCTTATTGAAAGTTCTTTTTTCGCCAGAGAATTAAGGATAGATTTATTCTTCTTGTAGGCTGGTCCGGGAAATCCTTTTTGGTAGGACGCATTTATTTTCGAAAATGTTTTATCAAATTTGGTTTGGGCAATTGCAACTGAACAAATTAAAAAGCTAGTTGTAACTAAAAAGGATGAAAGAAATCTAAAATTCTTCATTTTTGGATTTTAAGTAGGATCAAAAGTTAAAAATAAGATATGAAAGTTACTATTTGTAACGAAAGTAGTTTAAGCCCTATTATCAAATTGTAAAGTGTTAGCATAAAAATAGTTATAGTGTTACTTATTATCTAAAGTGGTGAAACTATAATTGAGAAGACATAATGGTAAGCTTGTTATGGTATAATGAAAGAAAAATTTTAATGTTTATATTAATGTCGATTTAAGAACGGGCTTCCTGCCTTTACATCCATTCTCCAATGAAGCCCATTAAAATTATCATCATCGGCATTTTTGTTCTTTCAGCAGGTTTAATAGGCCTTTTATTTCAACAAAAATCAAACAGGATCAACGATCAACTTAGCAAAAAATCCTTGGGATGGAACCCTGTGGCTATTAAAAAAATGGTTATCAAGCGAGAAGGACATGATTCTATTTTGTTAACAAAAGGTGAGGGCATCTGGAAAACTAATCGCAAGTTTGATGGCATGGGGGTCGCATCTCAGGTGCTCTTGTATTTATCAACAATCCAAATTGAAAATAGTCAAAGTCAAATATTGGACTATGCCATATTCTTAAACCCCATAAGCCTGACAACATATGATAAAAATGCCGCCCCGATAAACAGGATTTTGATAGGGAAAGATGTAGCGCCAGGAGTGTGTGCCGCCAGATTAAATGATGAAATCTCTGTTAAACTTCTTCATAGTAACCTAAACAATAAATCTTTAAGGATATTGCTTGATTCCCTACTCTAAAACTCTTAAAGATAATGACTTATAAAAATTTTCTACATTAAGTACACTCCTGATGGCAAAACATTTATGTAGGAAGTTTTTAATTTTTTGTTAAATTTGCGAGTTAATTATACTTCCCTGTTAAAATAAATTCCGATGAGATTTATTATTTCTTCCTCTGCACTTTTAAAGCAACTTTCCGGCATTAGTGGGGTGATTGCATCAAATCCTATTGTTCCCATATTGGAAAACTTTCTTTTTGAAGTGAAAGAAACAACCTTGGTTATAACTGCTTCAGATATGCAGACTTCGATGATCACGGAAATGGATGTTGAATCCAAAAAGGGAGGAAATATTTGTGTACCTGCAAAAATACTGATTGAAACATTAAAAAACCTGCCTGAGCAACCTTTAACATTTACTATCGATGAGGAGACTTACAGCATTGAGATAAGTTCTGACAGAGGTAAATACAAATTATCTGGCGAGAATGCTACTGACTTTCCTAAAGCTCCAGTTATAAAAGGAGGAGATGCATTGGAGATGCCTTCTGATATCATGTTGAGGGCTATTAATATGACCTTATTTGCTGCGAGTAATGATGAATTAAGGCCAGCCATGACAGGTGTATTTTTGAACATGACAGATACCAATGTAACTTTTGTTGCAACTGACGGGCATAGACTAGTACGTTACAGAAGAGTTGATATAGCTTCAGATGCCAACACTTCAATACTAATACCTAAAAAAGCCCTTACACTTTTAAAATCGTCATTGCCATCAGATAATACTTTGGTTAAACTCGAATTTAATACCTCAAACGCCTATTTTAGTTTTAACAATACTAAAATGATCTGTAGGTTGCTTGACGAACGTTTTCCGGATTATGAAAACGCCATACCAGTTAACAACCCAAGCAAATTGGTTATTGACAGAACTGAGTTCTTAAATTCATTGAAAATTACATCTATTTATGCCAACAAAACTACCCATCAGGTAAGGTTAAAAATGGCAGGAAGTGAACTTCAGATTAGTGCTGAAGACATTGATTTCAGTAATGAAGCAAATGAAAGGCTATCTTGTGACTTCAGCGGTGAAGATATGGAAATTGGTTTTAATGCTAAATTTCTTCTTGAGGTACTTAATACAATGGATGCCAGGAATATTACGGTCAATTTATCTGCTCCAAACCGTGCTGGAGTTATTAATCCATCAGAACAGCTTAAAAATGAAGACCTATTAATGCTGGTTATGCCAGTTATGCTAAATAGCTACGCATAATTAAATGCATACTTTTTATTACCTGCCCCTGATCAAATAATCAGGGGCTTTTTTATTTTTCAGCCATCCAAATTTATTTTTACCCGTAGACTGCATTATAACTTCAGCCATCAATTTTATTTGCATAATGAAATACTCAATTATTCAAACAAGTCAATTCACTTCAGTAAAAAGCCAGGTAGAACAATTAAAAAAAGAAATTGAAGAGGCAACACTTTTTATTAAAGATATTGAAAATGGAAAGTTAGATACAAACATACGGACAGGGAATGATGGTATTCTTGATGGACTTGCGGGTGCTTTGGTGAGTATGAGAAATAAGATGATCAAGCTTTCTGATGAAGAAAGACAGCGAAATTGGGCAACCGAAGGGCTCGCCGGCTTTGTAGATATATTAAGAAACAATAATGATGACCTTAAAAAATTAAGTGATAACATCCTTAAAAACCTGGTTAAATACATGAAAACCAATCAGGGTTGGTTATTTATTTTGAATGATAACAATCCTGACAGGCATTTTCTGGAGCTAACAGCATGCTATGCCTATGAACGTAAAAAATTCCTTGAAAAGGAAATTGAAATAGGTGAAGGAATGGTAGGTCAGGTTTTCCTCGAAAGAGAATCGGTTTACATGACACAGGTTCCAAAGACTTATTCGCAGATCACCTCAGGTTTAGGTGATGCAGTTCCCTCTGCTATTTTCATTGTTCCATTAAAGGTTAATGAAGAAATATTTGGCATACTCGAAATTGGGTCTTTTCATGAAATTCCTCAGTATCAAAGAGATTTTGTAGAAAAGCTTGCTGAGAGTATTGCGTCTACCATAGCCAATGTTAAAGTGAATGAAAGAACTAAAATTCTTCTTTCTCAAACTCAGGAGCAAACAGAGCAGTTAAGATCGCAGGAAGAAGAAATGAGGCAAAATCTTGAAGAACTCCATGCCACTCAGGAAGAAATGGAAAGGAAGTCCAGTGAAGTTGATAAGCGGATTGATGATTTAAATTCCTTGGGTATTGCAAGTATAGATTGTGACATGAATGGAACTATCCAGAATGCCAATAAATCTTTCCTCGATTTGATGGGTTATACAATGGAAGAGATTAAAAGCAAACATCATAGCATGTTTGTAGATAATGATGAGGCTATCGGAGAGGATTACAAAGAATTTTGGAGAAAATTAAAAAAAGGAATAGCTCAACCAGGTGAATTTAAAAGGATTGGTAAAAAGGGTAAAAAAGTTTACGTTAAAGCATGTTATTCTGTAATGTCCGATTCTTATGGTACACCTTTAAAAGTAGTAGCACTTTCCTATGATATTACTGATAAATATGAAATCCAAAAACAATAAGATAGTACAACTAAAAAGGTTATCGGTTTCTTCTGTTAATTCCTTTGTAGATTTTAAAATTTCCAAAACCTAATACCTGCAACCTGTAAGATACTGACACCATTAAAACTCCTAAACCATATTTAACACTCCTCTTAAAATTGATACTGCTTGCTTCAGGGAAGTATTTGGTAGGGCAGGATACTTCTCCAATATTAAAGCCAGCGTAGGCTATTTGGCCCATCATTTCGTTGTCAAAAACAAAGTCATTGTCATTAAGTGATAGAGGTAATGTTTCCAGAACTTCCCTTGTAAAGGCCCTGTAACCGGTATGGTATTCAGAAAGTTTTTGTGACATCATAACATTTTGGAAAAATGTCAGGAACCTGTTGGCCACATATTTATAGAATGGCATACCACCTTTTAATGCACCTTGTCCCAGAATCCTTGAAGCCAGCATTACATCATAAAGACCATGAGCTATAGGATAAATCATGGCTTCTAACAAAAGAGGTGTATATTGATAGTCGGGATGAAGCATAACTACTATATCTGCACCATTTTCTAAAGCCTTGTTGTAGCAAGTTTTTTGATTGCCACCATACCCTTTATTTAATTCGTGCCGTATAACGGTATTAATACCTAATTCTTTGGCTTTTAGAAAAGTCTGGTCTCTCGAATGGTCATCAACTAAGATAACTTCATCAACTATGTTAAAAGGGATTTCTTTGTAAGTTCGTTCTAAAGTGGGTTCTGCATTATAAGCAGGCATTACAACAACAATTTTCTTTCCGGCTATCATTAAAATAAAGTCAAAGGATCAAATTTAGGTATACCATTGATATTTTCTACAAAATTATGAATTTAGGTAAAATAACCTTTTCAATAATAAGTTATGGTAGTTTTGAAATCAGGGTTTTTTATTAATCTTATTACATTATGATCAAATTTAAATATATATATAAATATTTCATCTTGCTTGCTTGCTTTTCTCTTTTGACCTGTCAGAGAAAATCTCATGAAATGAATCCGGGTATAAAAGTACATTTCAATAAGCTGAATATTATCTGGAATGGAGTAAACAGGTTAACTGGAGTAGTGCCTGTATTGGAAAATACGAATATTAAGTGCCACGAAGTTCATACTATTGAAAATGACACAAATTATACATTTGAGTTTCTTCACAACTTTGAAGATCATGTTGAAATTAAAGCCAGAATTTCGCCAGTAAACAATAGTATAATATTTCACCTGAGTCCCAACAATTATCATACTCAAAAGGCAAGCGACTTTGTAGGAATGTTGTTCGATGAAATTCCTAATATTGATCTTATCCAGGCTTATAACAAAGGAGTTCCTCTCGAAGTGAAGGAAACAGGAAATTTAAAGGACTCTACAGATTATCTCATAATAAAATATAGCGATCAAAAGCTTGGAGCTTTTATTCCATTGAATGGGAAAGGCTATAAATCTGGTATTGGGAATTATAAAGGTCTTTTCGGCGTGAAATCGTATCATACAAAAGATGGTCACAATGAAAATGAAATTCCTATTGCATTTTTGGTTTTTGCGGATGACAAAGAAGACCTGAGAAAAAAAATTATAAGCGAACCGCTTTTAAAAAATCTGCAGGTCAGTTTTTAAACCAATATTTATTAACTATCTTATCCTGTCAGCTGACCTTACTAGGTCCTCATCTTTTTTTATGTAGTAATTTGCAGCTATGTTAAACAGCAATGCAAAAATTGGAAGGAAAAAGCCTAATTTATAATCTCCGTATAAAGGATGCGGAACAAGCTTGTCTCCTTCCACAATCTGGTAGTTTAACAAGGCAATTATTATAATCAGCAATAAGGTATTTACAAAACCAAACTTCATTTGGCTCACTCTCTTTTTAAAACTTACAATTGAGACCAGTGCAAGCAAAGAAACAATCCCTGCCAGGATAAGTATATGGATCATACTCGATTCTGCCACACTTATGTTTGATAACAGATGTTCTCCAACTGAACCATTGTAATATGTAAGGGAGATGGGCGTCAGGATTATTTCATCGGCTGTTTTTTCATTCACTTTTACCCATACGGTTGAAAAGCAAAAACCAACCATTGCCGCTATTACTATTGTTAGAAAAATTGTTTGGATTCTTTGGATCATGATCTTGAAATATTCTGGCAATGTTCGTTAAAAAATAAATATATATTAAATGTTTAGGCTATTTTCTGAAAATCTGCCCGGCCATGGGTCGGGTTTTAAACCTGGTTTTTGAGAG
Organism: Cytophagales bacterium; assembly: GCA_014376535.1. Classification (GTDB taxonomy): domain Bacteria; phylum Bacteroidota; class Bacteroidia; order Cytophagales; family UBA9547; genus UBA9547. Next base: position 14,484 of record JACMRH010000443.1, read on the forward strand.
GCAGCAACTGCTAGTCTATCACATCTTTCATTTTCAATATGCCCGGCATGTCCTTTAAGCCAGACAAACTTCACTTTTTGTCTCCTGAAAAGAGGTATAAAACGCTGCCATAAATCTACGTTTTTTTTACCCTTAAAACCTGTTTTTTGCCAATTCCATAGCCAACCCTTTGTAACACTATCTACAACGTATTTGGAATCAGAATATATTGTTACATCAAGGTTAATTCTTGTAAGGGCTTCAAGTGCAGCAATTACACCCATTAATTCCATCCTGTTATTGGTAGTTTCAAGATAGCCACCAGAAATTTCTTTTTTTACACCATTAAATTCCAGAATCGCACCATATCCTCCAGGTCCGGGATTTCCACTGCATGCTCCATCTGTATAAATGTTTACCATTTTAGTTGCCAGTTAACAGTAGACGGTTGACGGTGTGTTTTAGCATAGATCTAAACCAATATCTTTTCGGAAGTATTTCTTGTTCCAAGTTATGGTTTCAGCAGCCCTGTTTGTAGCTTTTAAGGCTTCTTGGATATTATTTCCGAAGCCAGTTACTGCGAAAACTCTTCCTCCTGAATTAGTTAAATCTCCATTTTTAAATGTGGTTCCTGAATGATAAACCAACGCATCCTCAACTTTCTCTACGCCACTAATTTTAAACCCTTTTTCAAATTCTTCAGGATAACCACCTGAAACTAACACTACTGTTGTTGCTGTCCTTTTATCAACTTCAAGTTTAAATTTGTCTAGTTGTTTTACACCAAGTGCAAGAAAAATATCCACTAAATCAGATTTTATTCTTGGAATAACTGCCTCTGTTTCAGGATCTCCCATCCTTGCATTGTATTCAATTACAAATGGATCTCCTTGCACGCTTATTAAACCAAAAAAGATAAAACCTGTATATTCTATACCTTCAGATTTCAAGCCTGTGATTGTAGGCTCAATAATCCTTTCCTTCACCTTTTTCATAAACACTTCATCGGCGAAAGGCACCGGTGAAACCGCTCCCATTCCTCCGGTGTTCAACCCAGTGTCTTTTTCTCCAATTCTTTTATAATCTTTTGCTTCTGGTAAAAGTAGGTAGCCTTCTCCATCGCAAAGTGCAAATACTGAGACTTCAATACCTTTTAAAAATTGCTCAACCACAACTTTGGCACTTGATTCCCCAAACTTTTTGTCGGAAATCATTTCCTTTAATGCAGCAACAGCTTCTTCGTTAGTTTCTGCGATTATTACTCCTTTTCCTGCAGCTAATCCATCTGCTTTTAAAACCACCGGCAAACTGTGTTTTGAAACATATTCAATTCCCGAACTTATCGATTTCTGGTTAAAGGTTTTGTATGAAGCTGTGGGTATGCCATATTTCAGCATAAACATTTTTGAAAAATCCTTACTTCCTTCCAATTGAGCTCCTTTTTTATCTGGCCCAACTACTATAAGATCTTTCAATAATGGATTTGCAGTGAGTTTGTCCTTAATTCCTTTTACTAGTGGAACTTCCGGGCCAACCAGCACTATTTTTATGTTGTTTTGGATTATTAGTTTTTCAATTGAATCAAAGTCATCAACTTTAATATTTGTATTAACACCTAGACTTTCTGTGCCCGGATTGCCAGGTGCCAAATAAAGTGTTCCACATTTAGAACTTTCTTTAAGTTTAAGTGCAAATGCATGTTCCCTTCCTCCGGAACCTACTATTAATATATTCATTAATTCTGTCAACTATATTATTATTATGAAAAGTAAAACTACCAAAATGAATAACAAGTCTGTTCAGAATTTCAGTATTTGTCAGAGAGTATACTTTCTGGCATAGATTATTACGTTATTGAGAAGATAATTTCTTCCTGATATGTACAAGCAATTCTTTGTTTTAATATTTCTATTTTTCAACCTATCATCATATTCACAGAAAACGCCTTTTTGTGATTCGTTATTAAATAAGGACTATGATTTTTGGTATTCGAATGCAGATGCTATTATCGAAGGCCAGATTATAAAAATCAAAGACCGTAAGTACCATTCAAATTATACAATACAGCCAGTCAGGGCCTTTGCAGGAGTTAGTGAGCAATTCGTATTAAAGCAAAATCTGAGCCCGAAGTGGTTTAATTTTGAGTTAGACACAAATTATGTATTCCTGATATTTAAAAAATATAAAGATGAAATATTTTTACCATGTGTAATTTTCGGCAAAGCATCAAAAATGACTGCCCTGGTAGAGCGTTATGAAAGATACTGCGGTGTAGAAAAAATTAAGGATAATTGTTTCTGCAATCCGGTATACGACCCTGTTTGTGGTTGTGACGGTTATAACTATAAAAATCCTTGTGAAGCAGCCTGTGACGGTATCTATGATTTCTTTAGAGGACCGTGTTTTTCTATTACCCCGATGAAAAACCTTCTTAAAGAGGAGTAAGTTTTTACTTGTAAAAAGCAGATAATATTCAATATGAATGCATAATAACCCTATGTTTTTAAATATTACAATGTTTTATAGGATAATACATTTATTTTTTGATGTAATATATTCTTAACTTTGATTACATAATAAGTTTTGAAAGTATAGAGATTAATTCCGCACAATCTGAAAATCTAACTAAATAAAAATGCCTCATAAACTCTTCTTAAAGATAATTTTTACATTATCTCTCTTTTTATCCAGCGTATTGGTTTCCACAAATACCTATTGCCAGGTTATAGTTGCAGGTACAGATTTTACTGCTACAACCGGAAAACTTGGGGAGTATTATATAGCTGCTGACAACATTGACCAGTATGGA
>JACMRH010000444.1 GCA_014376535.1 Cytophagales bacterium
GATATAGCTTTTGTTCTTCTCCTGGAAACCGGATTGGCTGAATCTGGCGATAAACAAACACTAATCCAATGGCGTAAAATGGGCACAGTGCTTCCAGAAGAACTCGAAGCCTCAATTGGACAGGAATGGGTTGATTTTCTGATGCTTCCTGAAATACAATCAGAGGATCCTATCTTTTTTGCCCAGCGTCACATCGAATTAATCCAATCAAAAGCTCAGGAGCAATTTGGATTACTGCAGACTCATCACCAATTGCATGAAGCCTCTGTGTTGATGATGGGAGTTGCTTTGCACCTGGCAAGAGGAATAGGAGCGAGTCCAAAGGATATGGCAGATTTGTGGGTAGAGACTGCAAAAAAACATGGAGCATTGGAATAATTAAGCTTTAATTTCATTTTAATATCTCATTATATCAGTTTAAGTACCTTTATAAAAAAGAAACAGAGTATGAAAAATATAGAGAAAAACATAGGCAAAATAATGTCACTAGTGGGTGCGGTAGTTATCATCAGCATGAACGTCATCAATATGTTATAACATAAGGCTCTCTAAAAGGGCAAAACATTTTCTAAAGCCAGGGTTTGATATATTCAAACTCTGGCTTTTTTATTTGTCAACATCTGAGATCAACTTAAGCAACACATCAAATCTGTATATGTTTAATTTTTTTTCTTTTTCTTACATGAACAAGTATCTTTGAGTCCTAACTAATTTTTATTATGATGCAAAACTTTACCCGTTATTTAGTTGCCTTAATACTTTCAGGTCCTCTGAGTTTACATGCGCAAAATTTACTGTCGAATGGTTCTTTTGAACAAGACTTTACCAGCTGGAACAACCTTGTAGGAACCGGCACTGTTGGCACTTTCAGTATATCTGAAACTGAAAAAGAAGATGGTTTACGTTCTATGAAAGTGGAAATAGTACAGCCTGGTGCACAGGCTTATGAAATTCAATCGCTTGGACCGGTTTGGAGTTCTGAGCCAGGTAAAGAATATAAAATTTCACTTTTTGCTAAAGGCCTCGTTGCTGGTTCAAAATTTAAAGCTATTAACCAGGTTAGCAGTACCTACAGAGAAGATTTTGTTGTAGTAACTGCAGATTGGAAAGAATACACTTATAACTATACTGCACCTGTAGCAGATTTACAATTTAAGATTCATTTTCCTGAAGCCGGGACCTTTTTTATAGATAACATTACCATTACTCCAATTGTCCCTATTGTGCCGGTAACGGTTGCAGATTCTTTAAGAGTACTAGTTTCAAATTGTGGAATTAACCTGGGAGCTGCTGTTGAATACGATCCATTGCAGGTAGAGCAAAACTATATTAACGCGCTAAAGCAACAGTTCAACATCCTTACACCTGGAAATGAAATGAAAATGGAATCTTTAAAACCTACAGAAACAGGCGATTATAACTGGGCTCTGGCAGATAAAATAGTAGAATTTGCATTAGCCAATAAAATGAAAGTAAGAGGTCATACTTTACTTTGGCATAATCAGGTTCCTGCATGGTTCAGAAGCAAAACCTGGACAAAAGAAACTATGCTTGCTGCTCTAAAAACTCACATTACAACTGTAGTAGGAAGGTACAAAGGTAAAATTGCTGAATGGGATGTTGTAAACGAAGCAATAAGTGATGCAAGTGGCAATGCACTCAGAGACACTCTTTGGTTCAGAACTATTGGGAGAGAGGTTCTTGACTCGGCTTTTGCATGGGCACACAATGCCGATCCGGCTGCAAAACTTTTTTACAATGATTATTATATTGAAGGACTAAATGCAAAAGCTATCAAAGCTTATGAACTGGTAAAAGGTTTAAAAGACAGAGGAGCGCCAATAAACGGAGTAGGTTTTCAAGCTCACCTGGAACATACTGCCAATGCGGTTTTCTTTAATGAACTTGATTTGAACATCAAAAAATATACAGCAATTGGACTTAAAGTAGCCATTACAGAACTAGATGTTAGAATTCCTGATGCTGATGCTGCACCTCAAAAATACATCAACGAAGGGCATATTTATGGACAAGTACTCAAAGTTGCTCTTCAAAACAGACCTACAGTAGAAACTTTTGTTATCTGGGGAATTACGGATAAATATTCATGGATCCCGGGCGTGTTCCCTGGAACTGGAGAAGCACTCATGTTTGATAAGAATTACAATCCTAAACCTGCTTTCGATAGCGTAGTAAGTGTACTTAAGAGAACATGTCTGAAAGTAACTGCCTTAGAAGATGCAGATGAAAGTCTTTCAGAAAGCATTAGGTATTATCCAAACCCATTCAGTGAATCGGCTTCAATTAAGGTGCCTGGCCTATTTAATTATGAATTGTATGACCTAACAGGCCGTCAGATTACAGCTAGCTCTGCAACGGATGTTGCCTATGTGGGTGATTCTTTACCAGAAGGAATCTACACTGTAAAGGTTATCCAGAAAAATAAGATTCAGACTTTTAAAATCTGTAAGGGAAAATAAAAGGAGTATCCAGGTTAAAAAGAGGCTGTGCGCAACAAAATGTACAGCCTCTTTTTTTTTGAGTAATAGCTAGTAAAATACCTAAAAATATGAACGATAATTCAATCCCTTTACCGCTGGTTTACCCTGGCATACAAAAGGCATCACAAGAAATTAGTTTCTCAATGCCTTCAGATTTACAGACAGGAAGTTTGTTGCGTACGCTGGTAGCTTCAAAACCAAAGGGACAGATATTAGAAATAGGCACAGGCACTGGACTTTCTCTTTCCTGGATTGTTGAAGCTATGGACGAGAATTCTACAGTAATCTCTATTGACAATAATGAAACATACTTATCAATTGCAAGACAACACTTCAATACCGACCCACGCATTTCTATAATTTCCGAAGACGGAAACCGCTGGATAACAAATAATCAGGACAAAAAATTTGATTTAATATTTGCAGATGCCTGGCCGGGAAAATACGAAACATTGAATGATACTTTATCAATATTAAAAACAGGCGGACTTTACATTATTGATGATATGCTGCCGCAACCCAATTGGCCGGAGGGCCACTCAGAAAATGTTACCAGGCTGGTGAATTATTTAGACACCCGGAAAGATTTAGTATTAACCAAAATGAATTGGTCTACAGGACTTATTATCGTAACAAAGAGATTCTTGGTATAACAGAATGTTTAAATTGTCTACAGAATTTGATTTTCTATGGTCTTCCCAGAATTAACTGCAATAAATTCTCATATCTTTAAAATGTATAACTAGTAATCCCAATAGCGAAATGAGAAAACTAATATTCTTTATGCACACTTCACTTGACGGTTTTGTAGCTGGGCCAAATGGAGAAATGAACTGGATAAGCGTAGACGAGGAAATATTTGATTTTGTTGGCACTATGACAGACAACGCTGACACTGCACTTTATGGACGTGTGACCTATGAAATGATGCAAAGTTATTGGCCCAATGCCGGCAAAGAACCAAACGCATCAAAACACGACAAAGAACATTCAGAATGGTACAACAAGGTTTCAAAAGTTATTTTATCGAGGACAATCAGCGAAAAAGGACTTTTAAATACTAGAGTTATCAGTGACCATCTTGCGGACAACATCAATAAAATAAAAAGTGAAGTAGGGAAAAATATTATAATTTTTGGAAGTCCGAGGGCTTCTCAATCCTTGTTGAGTGAAGGAGTGATCGATGAGTTCTGGTTATTTATCAATCCAATTCTCCTTGGAAAGGGCATGCCATTATTTAATGGCATCACTAATACGTCTAAGCTGAAACTTATAGAATCCAAGACATTTGCTTGTGGGGTCATTGCCCTTCACTACGAAGTTTAGGACAAACGAACAATGTTTAAACTCCACACTTAATATTTCCAATTAAAAGAGCATTAACATCTATAGGCTTGTTCAGGGCATAATGTATCACACCTTTAATACAATTTTAATACCACCTGTAAGCTGAATAATTAGCTTTATATAAAAGAAACAGAGTATGAAAAATATAGGAAAATATTAACATTGGTAGGTGCCGTTTTTATAGTCGGAATGAACATTGTGCACATGTTATAATCAGGATTCTTCTAATACTTATAAAACCAGGCTCGATATTTTCTAGCCTGGTTTTTTTTATTACAGGTCTGCCAGATTTAATTAATTTCCGTTTCTAAAAACTTAAGATTTAAGGATCATTTTAAACTCTAAACAGAATGCTATTTCCTACTCAAAATAAAATTGTAAGTAAATAAAGCATTACCTACTGCACATTCATCAAAAGAGACGACCTCATAACCCATTTGCTGATATTTATTAACTACACTCATTACTAATGTAATATTTGATTCATCGTCTTCCCAAATACC
>JACMRH010000445.1 GCA_014376535.1 Cytophagales bacterium
ATAGAATCTGCATCGAAAGGCACGGCCTGGTCTGGCATACAGAATTCTGGTGTTGCTTTAAGTTTAACTCTTACTTCAACAGGAGCAAACACTGTTACTGGTGTAGACTTAGGAACAGGCAATATTCCGTTCTTCTTAGCGGTATCACTGCAATGGTTCGTAAGTTCTACTTTTAAAGTGTAAACTTTGTCAGCACTTGCATTCGGGTCCCAATGAGAAGACTGTGTGATAACTGCTGAGTCTGTAGTGCTGTTCGTAGTTTTAACAGGCAAGGTATTATCCCATGACCAGCTGAAGGTTTCAACATCTGAATGGCCCGTCAATATAAAGCTGGCACCTGTACTTGATGCACAGAATGCACCAGGTCCTACTATGGTGTCTCCAACAGGAGATCCGGTCAATGGTCTTGGAGCAAGGCGGATACCTACGGGCTTGTTTATTGCTTTACCAGTACCGCAGGCATTTGATGGTGTGGCTGTAATTGTTCCCTGGGTTGTACTTCCGTTTGTATTACTGTACATCCTGTATTTGCTAGCTTCGCCTTTCTGTGGCCCTGTTCTTAATGCACCTGGGTTAGCACCTGCATCCCAGGTATAGGTTACCGGAAGAGTTGAGATAGCTGAAGATACTTTGTAAAGTGAATCAGATCCTTCACACTGATAGTCGTTACCCAAAATTGAACCTCCTGAAGGGAGCAACCTTGGCTGAAGAGTCACTGTTGTAGTTTCCGGGTTACATCCGGCCACGCCAGACTTAATAATCCACTGCCATACAGAAGGGTTTTCTTTGTCCGCTATTGCAGGATTAATTGTTTGTGCCCTTTGATTAAGATTAGCAATAGTCAAAGGCCCACTTACATAATTCCAGTAACCTGATTCATTTTTAGGAGCAGTGGCATCAAACTGACTTCCTTCCACGGTGAAAGCTGTACCTGCACACAAAGTATCAGCAGTTTTTGTAGAAGGGATATTTTTTGCCGATACATATACTCCTCCAGTGATACTTACTTTGGAAGGGGATATATTACCGGCCTGCGTAACAGTTAAAGGAGCATCCTTAGATCCACAAAGATGATTCGTAATTGTCCATTTCAAATCAGTTGTTCCAGGTGCTGATAAGCCACTAAGGGTAGTTTTAGCATCTTTTTCATCTGCCAATACTCCAAGTCCTGAAATTTTTGTCCACTTCCCAGATGCTGTAGGTTGCTGAGGAATATTTCCTGTAAGAGGTGAAACCTGATCTGAACAGGTAGATATATTTCCACCATTTGTGGCAAGCTCAGTCAATTCGTAAACTGTCAGTTTCATCACATCGCTTGTAGTTTTAGCACCAACAATTGAAGGGTCCGGAGTTACAGTATATTCAATTTGCAATTCTACTTTTCCTGCATTTGCAGGTAAAACAAGCCCGCTTATGCTTGCTTCTTTACCATCCTTTGTAGCATCTGCAGTGATAGTGGCAGCACCGGCAGGTGACAATAATTTCCATGAACCTATTTCTTTATTGATAAGTCCGTTGCCTTTTAAGACATAGCTGCCTATACCGCTAACACATAAAGAGTCGTCTGTCACATTTGCCACAGTAGCGTTCTGGCGGGTAAGATTTATGGTGGCTACAGCAGCTGGACATTTTGAATTTGCATCAGTAACTGTCCAGGTAAGTGTTGCTTTGTCTTCAAATTTCATTCCTGTTACACTATCAGTAAGAGAAGTTGTGCTTCCTGACTTAAATGCGGGAACTCCTTTAGACACACCTACTGGCGATACTGCCCATTTGCCACTGTAACCAGTTGCTGGCGAGGTTGCCTTAATAAACACTGAAGGAGCATTGAAAGTATGGTCCTTATTATTAGGGCTGGTAACACTCTCTGGTAATTCAATTACAGCGACCGGTTTGGGAGTTACTTTAATAGTAACTGTTCCTACTGATGGGCTACAGCCAGGTACTGTTGTAGTGATGGTATACTCAAATACATTATCGCCTGTGTGTAGGGCTCCGGTCTGACCTGTAGAGGAAATAGTAGCAGTCTCACCGGTTTTTGGTCCCCATGCACCTGTTTCCTGAGGTGTTTTAAGTGGTGGTAACATCGAGGTATTAAGCAATGGTGCTGCATCCCCTTCACATATTTCTTTAGACTGTGATGAAACACCAGCAGCAGAGGTAATATCTCCCGCCTGAGTTATTGTTACTGTAGCTTTCTTGTCCGGGCAAACTGCACCTGGTCCGTTACTTACAGTCCACGTGAAGGTGGTTACTGAGTTTTTAGCTAGCGTAGCAGTACCCGTTGGAGAAGTTGCAGGAGATACTGAACCGCCAGTCCAGGTTCCTGTTCCGTTGGTTACCGGGGTAGCTCCTAACTGATAGGTAAGTGCACATGTTGAGGCGTTATTACCTGCAACTGCTGCATCAACATCTTTTTCAACTTTGATGGTGACATCTGCCGTCCTTGGTGTACATCCTGATGCTGCGTTTGCTATAGAGTACCTGAACACATTGTCCCCGGTTTGAAGGTTGGATGTAGTTCCTGTAGCTGTTATGACTGCTGTTGTTGGAGGCACCACTGCCCATGATCCTGTTTCACCGGTTTGCAATGGAGCTACACCATTCAATGTTGGTGCTGCTGTTGTTGAACAAATTGTTTTGGATTGAGCTGATACTGGTGCAGGATCTGTTATTGAACCTGCCCTTTTAATAGTTACTGTTGCAGATTTATCAGGACAAACACCATTTTTTATGGTCATTTTGAATATATAATCCTGTGCAGCGGACATATTAGTTACTCCTGAAGTAGGGCTGGTATTATCCGTAATGCTTGCAGGGGAATTTACAGTCCATAAAACTGTTCCTACTGCCGGAGCTGTACCTTTTAATGTATATGTATCTGAACAAATAGTTTCCGCTGTTCCAGGATTTGGCGTACTTGGCTGTGCGTCAACGGTAACTGAAACCTGGTTACTTGTAACATTATTACTTGCACCTGTAGCAAGACAGGTTGAATTAGTTGTCATGTCAACAGTAAAAGTTTCTGTAGCATTGGTCAAGGCCGGGGTAGTTACTGTATTACCAGATTGGTTTGCGGTTCCTATTGGGCCTGTACTACTTTTAAATGTAAATGTCTGAGTCGTTCCTCCGTTTCCAGCTGCAGTAAGTAACACTGTTCCTCCACTGCAAATTTTTGTTTTGTCAACTGTTAGTTTTACATCAGGGGTTTCTGTAGAGGTAATCGTTAATACAGCAACTGTGCTTGTAACTTTAGAACAAGAATTACTTACATCTACTGTATAATTCCCACCGTCAGCTAATGAGAGGTTTGTAAGGGACAAGGCACTTGAGTTTGTTCCAACCGTAGTTGTTCCTCTTTTCCATACATAAGTCAATGGAGCTGTTCCGGTGGCAGTAACACTGAAACTGGCACTGCTTCCAGCACATGATTTTGCATCTACAGGTTGAATTGTGATACCTGGTGGTGTATTTATAGTAACGGTTGCTGTACTGCTTGTAGGGCTTCCGCATGTTCCCGTTACTACAACTGAATACGCTCCTGCATCTGCTGCTGAGGTTACACTGCCTTTATTAAATATTGAGTTTGTTCCAACATTAGTAGCTCCTTTTTTCCATTGGTAGGATAGTGTACCTGTTCCTGTGGCTGAAACCAATAGATTAATGGTGCCTCCTTCACATACTAAGGTATCCTTGGGTTGTTTAGTGATAACTGTCATTGGGTTCACCTTAAGTGTCAAGGCTGTTCTCGGTCCTTCACAGTTTGGTGCTGTGGTTAGTTTCTGGCTTACCCAGGCAGTCCTTGTTCCTGCAGGTGTATTGGCAATGGTTGGTGGTGTAGCACTTGGTGTTCCGCCTGTTGCAACTGTATACCATACAAGGCTGTGGTTCGCTAATGCTGTTCCTGTCCAGGTTGGGGCAGCTGCATTTTCGCAGAAATCTGCTGGTGCTGTTGCTGCTGGAGCTGCAGGTGCAGCCAGAACATTGGTTGTCAATGGTGTTCTAGGGCCCTCACAATTAGGGGCCGCAGTAGTACGCTGGCTTACCCAGATATTTCTTGCTCCTGCGGGTGTATTAGTAATGGCTGGTGCTGCTGTTGCTACAACTCCTCCGGTTGCTGTAGTGTACCAAAGTAAACTGTTTCCAGCGCCAGCTGTTGCTGTCCAGGTCGGAGCAGTACTGTTCTCGCAGAAATCTGCAGGGGCTGTAGCGGTTGGAGCCACTGGTAATGCAATAACATTAACTGTTAATGCCTTTCTTGGACCTTCACAATTTGGGGCAGCTGTTAACTTTTGACTAACCCAGATATCTTTGGCGCCTGATGGTGTATTAGGAATAGTTGGTGCTGTTGTTGCTACAATCCCTCCAGTGGCTGCTGTATACCATACTAGACTATAGCCAGTAGCAGCAGTTGCTGTCCAGGTAGGGGGAGTAGTGTTCTCACAAAAATCTGCTGGAGCTGTTCCGGTTGGGGCGGATGGTATTTTCTTCACAGCTACAAGAATAGAATCTTCTTTGTAACAATTGCTTGAAATTGGATTTGTACCTAAATCTTCAACTCTTAAATACCAAATACTACTATCAGTTAAGGCACCAGTAAGACTTTTAGTTCCAACAGTAGTTCCAGTTGTAGGAGCGTAATTAGCTTTTACCGGTGTAGTCCCTTTTTTATACCAAACATAGCTCATGGTCCCAGTCAAAGGATTTGGTCCATTACCAAATGTTCCGTCTAAATCAACAGCTGTTCCCTGACAAACTGTAACTTTTTTAGGAGTTGTCCCTACTGCTGCAGTGATAGGTTGGTTTGCAGTGATGGTAACACTTGCAGGTTGTTTACAAGGGCAACTTTGTTTCAGCGTCATTGGTAAACGATCGCAGAACTGAGGTGGAGTTGTAAATTTAATATCGAAAACGTAACCCTGTTTAGCTTCAATAGTACTATTAGAACCACTGCCAGTACCCCCTAAACTCAGATAAGTACCGTCAATGTTGTCATTTTTAGGGTATGTTTCAGTCCCACCGGCACATAGATTAACATCACCCTGCCCAGTCCTGGTAACAGCACTCGGACCTATAAAATACCTACCTGACATGGATAAAAGTTTATTTACAGGAATTTTCAAAACAGTATAGGTGGTTTGGGTTGCAGTAGTTCTGGTTTTGGTAAAAGTGGCAGAATACGTCCCTATAATATTTGTAAGATCTGCTCCTCCACCAGCTTTTTCTCCCCATATATTTACAGAAATTGTAGCGGATTGTGCATCATTTAAGGTATACAAGTCAGATTTAACATTCACTGCAATAGTATCTATTTCTAACTTTTGCTTAACATCCAAAGCAGTAATAGTATTATTAAATGTTCCACTATTATTTCCACAATTCTGATCGAAAGCTACATTCGTAGCAGATGCTTTTGGATAAACAACTCCGCCTGCGGCATTAGACTCTTCTACATAAACAATTTTATCACCTGTTCCGCCTGCAACAACAGTAGATACATCGATGATACCAGTTGCGCTACCGATTGTTGTTCCAAGCAAACTACTGCTACCAGCGGTAGGATAATAGCTGTAAACTGCATTTGCGTTTGCCGGAGGAATAATCTGAGTTACTTTGACATTTCCCACACTTCCGCAATAGGTACCAGGGGGAGCAGTAAAGGTTGGTTTGAAAACATCAAGGGTCATATAATCGTATACAGGTGGATAACCACCGCAGGGAACTTTGGTTCCAACATATTTCACCCTAACCCAATATCTTCCAGTCGATATGGCATTGAAAGTTGAAAATGGTAAGCCCAAACCTTGTCTTACAATATTTCCTGCCGCTGTATCAGTGCCTGCGACAGGGGATGTTGTGTTTGCAACTCTATACCAGGTAAACTGGTAAGAATTGATTAAAGGTGAAGCTAAAACAAAGCCTGAATTTAGCACTACAGGATTCGTAGCGTTTAACCTGGATGCACAGACAACGGTATCTCTAGGAGAAATCTTAGCATCCGGTGCAGGATCCGGTCTTGAACATCCTGCAGCGATCTGTGGAAACAAAACAGCTTTATTTTGAGTAGTATATCCACCCGTTCCAAGCTGACCTACAATATTATCTCCCCAGGTCCAAACTGAGTTATCTTCTCTTATATAGTATCCCCAAAAGTCTCCTCTGGCTACAGCGACAACATCTGTATGTACCGCACCTGCACTATTTTGTATATAAACTGGAAGGCTGGAAAGTGCTCCCACCCCGTTATTACCTAAATTTCCACCGCAAGCAAAATTGGGTGATGCAGCAGGTCCGACAGCATTTAGTGAACATGCGTTATTTCCCCACGCTACCGGCATACCACTAACGGTAACCGCCATAGCAAAACCATTTCCTGCTGCAACTGATTTAGCTACTAAATACGTTAGATCATCATTTGTAACACCTTTTAAAACTCTCCTTGGATCTGAATGAGTATTTGTAGTACCTTGTCCGGTTACTCCACCATAACCACCGTTGCCCCAGGCCCAAACATATCCATCTAAATCTATAGCGTAACCAGCCACATCTCCTGCGGCAATGGCCTGTATATTTCCTAGCTGTCCATTCCCAGTTGGGCCGGCAGTTGGAGAAATTAAACGTGCAGGCCTTGCAACATTGCTACCTGTAATTTCAGTGCCTGAATTCCCAGTTCCAGCTGCATTTCTACCAAGTGTACCTGTGCTTCCGTCACCCCATGTATAAACTGTTCCAACACCTAAACCATCTCCATTGACATCTACTAATGCCATAGCCAAGTGGTCACCAATACTCATGTCAATAACATTCGTAAGAGGAGTACCGGAACCGTTATTTGCAGTAAAAGGTTTTGTTCCGTCAATAACAAAAGTTGGATATGTTGCGTCTACAGTTGTATTGTTGCCCAAAATTCCCGGAGCAGCCGGATCACAACTTCCACTGTTACATCCCCAAGATAATAAACGACCATCATCTGTAATCGCTAAACTGGTAGAGTTACCAGCAAATAATTTTGAAATTCTTCGTAACTGGCCTGTTACAGGATCACGAAAACCAGCAGCGTCCACCGGAGATCCTGCCTGTACCAAAACCATTTGAGGCGATGTCTGAGCAGTTTTATTTCCAAGGCCTAGTTGACCAGCGCCATTATCGCCCCAGCCCCAAACCTTCTGATTACAATCAAGCGCCATGAAGTATCCTCCAGACCCTGCACCTAATTGTTGTATATTTACGCCCACAGGAAAAACCACCTGCTTTGGAAGAGGTTCATTCTGGGCAGTACTTTTAACACCAAGTGTTCCTCTTACAGCAGCTCCAGCTGGGCCTTGCTGGTTCAAACCCCAGGTATATACCTGGCCTTCTGTACAAACAGCACCCGTTACCGAGCTACCACCTCCCACAGGAAGACCTAATTGGGCAAAGGTTGAGGAAAGACTTGTAAGCGTTAGTAAGATTGTGGATGCAATTCTTGCGATTCTTTTCATTGTAAGATTATATCTGAAGTCGAAACTATATACCTGCTAGGCATTTATGGTAACATGCAAAAGTATAATTTTTTTAAAGAATAATATAAAAATACACATTGTAATTCTAAGTAAATCTAAAAAATGTCTTCACCAGAATTTCAGAATTAAAGAATTAACTGAATTTAGACGATTCAATTTGTTCAATGATTAGCTGAATAATCTAATAATTGATATAACCAGATGTAATTGTTAATGATACTACCTGGTTTGATTAAATATTGAACAGTATTAAATTTAGATTATTCAATGCTGTTCAATAATACTGACAGGGATTTTTTGTTGAAAACTTGCTTTGTAAAAAAATATGGTCTGATAAATCTATTAAGCTACTGCCATAGGCCCAACTTCATTTATATCTACCAACCTTAAAATGTTTTTCCTGATTCTTTCTGCACTTTCAGGTGTATCTTCAAATTCCACCTCGCATTCAGCAGATTCTTCAGAGATTTTTTTATAATGTAACATATCTACCATCATTCCTCTTTTTCTAAAGGAAAGCATGATCTTGTCAACAGTTTCAGGCGTGTGATTGCACTTTATGAGCCAGTAATTTTTTTGCATTTTTTTCTAAAAGTTTTTTATCGTTGACAGGTACATCCTGGGCATAGTATATTGTTTCGCTCAAACTGGCACCAGGTGCTACCATTGGCAATACGTTGTCTTCCTTTAAAACCCTGGCGTGAACCAGGAATGGGCCTTTTGTTTTGTAAGCCTGGGTAATAGCATTGGCTAACTCTTCTGCATTTGTTGCTGAAGCTGCACTTACACCATAAGCTTTTGCTAATAAAAGGTAATCAGGGTTCAAAATATCAACACCTGAATAGTTCTTATTGTAAAATTGCTCCTGCCACTGGCGAACCATTCCGAGGTAACAGTTGTCTAGCAATAATATTTTTATTGGCCATTGCTCCTGTACACAGGTGATCAATTCCTGCAAATTCATTTGGAACGAACCATCTCCGGTAATACACCATACGTTTTTATCAGGGAAAGCAGCTTGTGCCCCCATGGCTGCCGGAAAACCAAAACCCATCGAGCCTAAACCACCTGAAGTAAGAAAATGGTTAGGGTGCATTTTATTTAAATACTGCCCTGCCCACATTTGATGCTGTCCAACATCAGTCGTCACTATAATATCTTCAGGGGAAAGTTTCTCTAAAACATCAATCGCAGTGATCATGTTGAAAACGTCATAATCAACACTTTTGATTGGATACTGATCACGAAGCTCATTTAGCTCATTGAACCATAAACGGCGGTTCATCAAACTGTTTTGTGTAGCTGAACTTGGTAGTTCATCTAAGATTAGCTTCATGTCGCCATGAAGGAAAACCTCAACATTTACATTTTTATCCTGCTCGCTGCTGTCGATATCGCAGTGAATGATTTTTGCATTGGGAGCAAAATCCTTCAAACGACCTGTAATACGGTCATCGAAACGGATACCCATTGCAATGATCAGGTCTGCATCCTGTACTGCAAGGTTGGCATATTTCATGCCGTGCATTCCTAGCCAATTGAAATATAATGGTTCGCCAGATTCGAAGATGCCCATACCTAATATGGTGGAAACCGCAGGAATTTGTTCTCTTTTGATAAACTCCCTCATTTCCCTCCATGCATCAGAGAGTAAAACTCCATGACCACATAGGATAAGAGGTTTTTTAGCATCGGCCATCAGCTGACTTGCTTTCTGCAAATCTTCCTGACCAAATTGTTTTAACCTATTGTATTTAGGTTTGATGAATTTACTCTCCCAGTCTTCATCTATTTCTATAAAGGCTAACTGGATACTTCTTGGAATGTCAACTAAAACTGGACCTGGACGGTCATTTATTGCAGTTTCATAAGCTTCACGGAAAATCCTTTCAGCATGAACAAGGTCTTTTATTAAATAACACCTTTTGGTAATTGGAAGACAGATTCCTGTAATATCAGTTTCCTGAAATGCATCTGTACCAATAAGAGGCAAATTAACCTGTCCGGTAATAGCGATCATGGGAACGCTATCGGCATATGCGTCAGCAATTCCGGTGACAAGATTAGTAGCACCAGGACCAGAGGTGGCCAGGCAAAAACCAGGTTTTCCTTTGACCCTTGCAAAACCGTTGGCCGCAAAAGCCGCAGCTTGCTCATGGCGGACAAGTATATCGTTTATATTACTGAATGCCAGGGCATCGTAAATTGGCAAAATAGCGCCGCCCGGATATGCGAAAAGCGCCTCAACTTCCAATAACTCAAGTATTTTGATAATATAATCTGCACCCCTTAACTTAATCTTCATGGAAACTGCACTGTGGGTTATGATAACAAATATACTAAGTTATTATTTTAAGAAGAAAATTTCCCGTAAAAACTATAAAATCATCCCTTAGTAAAGGTTTTAAACTGTATTTAGATTAAAAATGTTCAGGAACCTTCTAAATTTTTAGAAAATCTGAACAAATAGGCATAATAGTTGATTAAGTTTATGTCTTGTGTTAATTTTATGTGAATTCGAGGAGTAATTATGATGAGCAGTTTCATTGATGACATTAAAAACGCCTTTCGAAAAAAGGATAACAGCCTTAATCAAATCATATTTTTAAATGTAATTGTATTTCTTTTCCTGCTTGTTTTCAATGTTATCTTAACATTAAGCAGAAATAGGGGAATATATCTTGAAATTCTTAGCTGGTTAGAGTTACCGGCTAATTTATCAGTGTTTGTTACCAGGCCCTGGACAATCTTCACATATTTTATTCTTCATGAAGATCCGTTCCATATTTTATTCAACCTTATGGTAATGTATTGGTTTGGTCAGATTATTGGAGATTTAATAGGAAGCAAAAGAATCACTTCACTTTATATTTTGGGCGGATTTTTGGGAGGGATTTTATACATTCTCGCATATAATACTATTCCTTACTTTTCAGCTCATGTTTCTAATTCTGTCTTGCTAGGCGCATCAGCCGGCGTTTATGCAATTGTGACTGCAGCTGCCACTTTGGTACCTGATTATACTATGAACCTTCTTTTTTTTGGCTCTGTAAGAATAAAATATATTGCTTTATTTTATCTCATCATTTCAGTTGCACAAACAACAAGTACCAATGCCGGTGGGAACATTGCGCATTTAGGAGGAGCTTTTATTGGTTTTATATTTATCAGACAATTAAAAAAAGGAACCGATATTGGGAAACCTATCAATGCAACTTTTAGTTTTTTAGAATCCGTATTTAAAAAAGACAAGCAATTAAAAGTGACTTTTAAAAACCCGGTTAAAACCAAGGTTACAGGAACACCATCACAAGAAGACATTGATAAAATTCTAGATAAAATTTCGCAAACCGGCTATGAAAGCCTTACTAAGGATGAAAAGCAAAAGCTATTTCATGCCAGCCAGACTTGATTCTGTGGTGGATTGTGAGTTTTGAGTTGTGAGTTAGGACATATTTTATTTTAATAGGCTTATTATAATCATAGCCTCAATCAGAAACACTTACAAAGAGGCTTAAATACTCCTTACAAGACTAAAAAGATAATTAATTTTAGTAATCCACTTTCCTTTTTTTCAATTAGTTAAATTCATTATCTCACTGCTAAATTACTCAGTAATCAGTACTAAATACTAAAATTGTCCATTTCAAGAGAAACCATAGAGCGAATAAAATCTCATGCAGATATTGTAGAGGTGGTGTCCGATTACCTTACTCTGAAACGCCGTGGATCTTCTTTAACCGCTTGTTGCCCGTTTCACAATGAAAAGTCCCCTTCCTTTCACGTAAACCCAAGACTGGGCATTTACAAGTGTTTTGGATGTGGCAAAAGCGGTGATGGGATAAGTTTTGTGATGGAGTATGATAAACTGACTTATCCTGAAGCTCTCAGGCAGCTGGCTCAGAAATATCAAATAGAAATTGAAGAAGACAAACTATCCGTTCAGCAAAAAGAAAATTTCAGCGAGCGTGAAAGTTTATTAATTGTTCTCAACTACGCAAAGAACTATTACCAGCAAATTCTTTTTGAACACAGTGAAGGTAAAAGCCTGGGCTTAAGCTATTTTAAAGAACGTGGCTTTAGCGAAAAAACCATTAAAGCTTTTGAACTGGGTTATAGCCTGGATACCTGGGAAGGTTTTTTGACAGAAGCAAAAGCCAATCAGTATTCAATAGAACTTCTTGAAAAAGCAGGACTGATAAAACCAAGGGAAGAAGGTAAGGAAGGACATTATGACCGTTTTAGGGGAAGGGTTATTTTCCCAATCCATAATCCTCAGGGAAAAGTTATTGCTTTTGGTGCGAGGATATTAAAAAGTGATAAGGAAAGTGCGAAATATCTAAACTCACCTGAAACTGAGGTTTACCATAAAAGCAATGTGCTTTATGGTATGTTCCAGGCAAAAAATGCAATTCGAACAGAAGAGAATTGTTTTTTGGTTGAGGGCTATACCGATGTGGTATCCATGTACCAGGCAGGTATTGAAAATGTGGTGGCAAGTTCCGGGACTTCCCTTACCCATGAGCAAAGCCGATTAATAAGAAGATATACTGAAAATGTAACGGTTTTGTATGATGGCGATCCTGCCGGTATCAAGGCTTCATTGCGTGGAATTGAAATATTGCTGGAAGAAGGCCTTAATGTTCGGGTGGCACTTTTCCCCGATAAAGAAGATCCGGATAGTTTCGTTAAAAAAGTTGGTGTAGTTGCCTTTAAAGAATTCATTAGTGCAAATACTAAAGATTTTGTCACATTTAAGGCATCGTTGTTTCTTGATGAATTAAAGAAAGATCCTCTTAGAAAAGCAGAAATAGCTAAAGATCTAGTTGAAAGCATCAGCAAAATACCTGATGTTTTGAAGAGAAGTGTCATGGTGCAGGAAACTGCAAACCTGATAGGGCTTTCTGAAGCTGCTTTGCTTGACGAACTGAACCGGGTTCTGGTTAAAAAGAAAAAACCTGTAATATTTGAAAGGCAAAGCACTGAAGAAAAACAGGAAATAGGATATCAAACATTAGAGGAATCGTTTAATGAGCAATCTGAGACTATAACAGTTGACAAGGCTGAGATGGAAATAATCAGGATTTTAATAATGCATGCCGGTACAAAAATCAATGATGATTTAAGGGTTGAAAATTACCTTCTTGCCGAATTAGAGGAAGTTGAATTTAAAACACCTATATTTTTAAAAATAATGGAGCAAACAAAATCGTTTGCTTCTGAAAATTATTTTGGAAGGGACTTTTTCCTTACTCATGATGATTCGGAAATCCGGCAGCAGGCGTCTGATATACTTTCAAAGGTATCTGAAACCAGCCCAAACTGGGAACGGTTTTCCATCTTTATTCCTAAAAAAGACGAGGAACTTGCAACCGTTGCTTATGATGCTGTTTTGAGATTAAAAGGCCAAAGACTACAGGAAATGGAAATTGAAGCAAAAAAAGGGCTTGCTTCAGACGATCCTGAAGAACAGGAAAAGGCTATAAAGCTTTATATGGCAATAAAAACTGAAAGTCAGAAGATAGATAAGGAGAAGGGGACGGTTGTTAGGAAAAATTAATTTAGCCTTTGTTGTATCAAATGTTAAAGAAACGAGTTGTGAGTATAACATGGAAAGCTTCGAACATATCTTCATAGTTCTTTTGTCTTGAAACAAAAGAACCAAAAAATCAAGGCTGTGGAATAAATGGCTGAATTTCTTTTGCCTTCGCGCGAAATCCTGCAAACTGGAAGGTTCAAAAGAACCAATTCGTTCAGGCTATCGGGCAAGCAGTCTTTCTTTTGCCTTAGCTCCGAAAGAAATTCTTAACGCCATTTCGGCCAAGGCCGTTCCAAATTGCTTGCAGCAGTCTTAATACTCAATACTTGCTACTCAGTACTTTTTGCCATAGCTCTAAGAAATTCTTAACGCCATTTTTTTCAAGGCCGTTCCAAATTGTTTGCAGCAGTCTTAATACTCAATACTTGCTAATTAATACTTTTTCTACCTCTGTTAAAGAAAATCTTAACTCCATTTCTTCCAAGTCCGTTTCAAATTTCTTGCAGCAGTCTTGATACTCAATACTTGCTACTCAGTACTTTTTGCCATCGCTACCAAAGAATTCTTAACGCCATTTATTCCAAGACCAGCCCAAATTGCTTGCAGCTGTCTTGATACTCAATACTTGCTACTCAATACTATTTAACTCTAATTCATCCAGCATACACGTACAGGCATTTTCCAACATTGAATAAACAAGCTTAAAATCCTCTAAATCCCCATAATAGGGATCGGGCACTTCTTTCCCATAGCCATCTGGCTCGTAACTTCTCATTATTCTAACTTTACTTTTTTCGGAATCTGATACTAATAGCTGCTCCAAAATGTCTTTATAATTCATTAAATCCATAGCCAGGATCAAATCGAAAGTATTAATATCCTCTTTTAGCAACTTTCTACCTCTGTGATTTAAGGGGGTTGCATTTACTTCACAGATTTTTCTGGTCCTGAAATCCGGCAATTCGCCAATGTGGTAACCTGCAGTTCCTGCTGAATCACTGGTGTACTTTTGTCCCAAACCTCTTTCCTTCACTAATTTATTAAAAATGCCTTCAGCCATGGGTGACCTGCAAATATTTCCCAGGCAAACAAAAAGAACCTTCATAAAATAAAATTTAACAAATAGACAACGTTAAAATAACTCAAAATCGTACTAAAAAATTAAGATACTTTGATTTTATATTTATTGATCCTTAAATCACCTTTTACATTCATTCGAATATAATCCGGGCAAGGTTTTTGGGAGGAGAGTATCAAGAAGAGAATATTCTGCCCCAATACTTTAAAAAATGGATACAATTACAATTCTGGGATTATTTGCTGCATTCTTTACAACCGCATCATATGTTCCACAAGCGATAAAAACAATAAGATCGAAAGACACTAAAGACATAGCACTTTCAATGTACATTTTGCTTTGTATAGGTGGTTTGTTGTGGTTTATTTATGGGGTTTATTCAAAAAGCTGGCCAATTATGATCGCAAACGGAATTTCCCTTTTGTTTTCATGTACAATTATGGTTTTTAAAATTAAATTCAAATAAAATATATATAGTCAGGCTTTTTTTTCACAAAAAGACCATAAGGTATCATCTCAATCATTTATTCAGAGTTCATTTTGCTTGACCAAAACGAACCAAAAAGTCAAGGCTCACAGACGGGCAGGATGGAAGAAATGACTAAATTTCTTTTCCCAACACACGAAATCATGCGAACAGCCACTCTTTTCAGAACCCATATGTTTTGCTTATGGGAAAGCAGTCTTTCTTTTGCCATCCCTCCTGAAGAAATTCTTAACGTCATTTCTTCCAAGGCCAGTTTTAAAAACAAAGCATATATTGAAATTGGACTTTTAAAAATCTAATGAATTAATAAATATATTATGCCCAACTTCTAAGACAGTTTACTTTTCAAATAATACGCTGTGTGATTATTTTTTAAGCCCACCATATTTTCCGGAGTTCCTGCATAGCATACATCTCCCCCATGCTCTCCGCCTTCAGGCCCAAGATCGATGATCCAGTCTGCACATTTGATCACCTCCATATTGTGTTCTATTATAATCACTGAGTTTCCTTGTTCTATTAAGGCATTAATAGCTGACAGTAACTTTTTAATGTCATGGAAATGCAAGCCAGTGGTTGGCTCATCAAAAATGAAAAGTATATTTTCATGTTTTTCATTTCCTTTATTTAAATAGGAAGCCAGTTTTACCCTTTGCGCCTCTCCCCCACTTAAAGTATTGGAAGATTGCCCCAACCGAACATATCCCAACCCTACATCATTTAATGGTTTTAGTTTTTCAAAAATCGTTTTGTTCTTGCTGAAAAAAGTAAGACTGTCCTCAACAGTTAAATCCAAAATTTCGTGAACATTCTTGCCATTAAACTGGATGTCAAGTATTTCCTGTTTAAAACGCTTTCCTTCACAGCCTTCACATTTAAGGTAAATGTCGGCCATAAACTGCATTTCAATTTTCACTTCACCTTCTCCCTGGCAAATTTCACAGCGTCCACCGTCTACATTGAAAGAAAAATGAGAAGGTTTGTATCCTCTTTGCTTTGAAAGTGGTTGATCTGCAAGAAGGTTTCTTATAGCGTCATAAGCTTTTGTATAGGTTACCGGATTAGACCTGGAAGATTTACCAATCGGGTTTTGATCGATAAATTCGATGCTTTTAACTTTATCTAATGAACCATCAACACGATCCACTTTTCCAGACTCTTCATTAGAAATCCCTCCACAAATTTTTGAAACGGCAGGGTAAAGGATTTTTTTAACCAAAGTCGATTTCCCCGAACCACTTACTCCTGTGATTACGCACAAAACCTGCAAAGGAAAAGACGCGCTCACATTTTTTAAATTATTTTCCCTCGCACCTTTGATATTTATCCAATGCAAAGGTTTTCTCCTAACTACAGGAAGAGCAATGTCGTTTGTGCCGTTTAAAAACTCAAGAGTATGAGAAGTATAGCCTGGTAAGGCTTTGTAATTTCCTTTTTTGAAACTTCCCTGAGCAACCAAATGGCCGCCACCATTACCAGCTTCCGGGCCAATGTCAATGATCTGATCGGCAGCGCGCATAATTTCTTCTTCATGCTCTACCACAATGACGGTATTTCCCAGGTCCCGCAAATGAAGCAAAACTTCCACAAGTTGCCTGGTATCTCTGGGATGTAAACCAATGCTAGGCTCATCTAAAATATACATCGAACCAACCAATGCACTTCCTAAAGCAGTAGCAAGTTTTATCCTTTGAAATTCACCACCAGATAAAGAATTAGTTAAACGATTGAGCGTGAGATAGCCTAAACCTACTTTTTGCAAATAACCCAACCTGCTGTATACTTCACTTTGAATTCTTCCAGCTATTTTCTTTTCATATTCCGTTAGTTCAAGTTCTGCAAATACTTTAGCAAAATCATCAACAGGAAGCAATACCAAATCCTGGATTGACCTCCCTCCTATTTTCACATAACCAGCATCTTTACGCAACCGAGAACCACGACAATCAGGACATACTGTTCTTCCCCGATACCTTGAAAGCATTACACGGTACTGTATCTTGTAAGTCTGAGTTTCGAGGAACTTAAAAAAATCGTTTAGTCCAGTGAAATGCTCGTTTCCCTCCCAGATTAATCTTTTATGATTTTCATCTAAATCATAATATGCACGGTGTATGGGAAAGTCAAAGTGAATTCCATTTTTCACAAGCGGCTCAAGGTAATCGCCCATTTTCTCACCCTTCCATGGAGCTATAGCACCTTCAAATACAGAAAGGTTTTTGTTTGGAATAACAAGGTCTTCATCAATCCCCAAAACTTTACCAAAACCTTCGCAGGTTTTACAAGCACCATATGGATTGTTGAAACTAAACAGGTTGAGACTTGGCTCTTCAAACTCCATTCCATCTAACTCAAACCTATCAGAGAAACTTCTTTTTTCCTTTCCTAAAACATCAATGGCACAATAGCCATGACCTTCGTAAAAAGCAGTTTGAATAGAATCTGCAAGACGATATAAATTATCTTCGTCATTTTTATCTAAAACATTTCTATCAATTAATATTTCTAAGGTTTTAGCCTTTTTAACTTTAGCAACATCTTCCAGCAAATCCTCAATCGGGGACACTTCATTGTTTACTGCTAACCTGGTAAAACCCTTCTGAATGAGAGTATTTAGTACGGGTTCTATCGGTTGTTTTATATCTATTTTATAAGGACAAAGTACATGCAGTTTGGAGCCATTGTCAAAAGAAGTAATAAAGTCCATTACATCCTGTACAGTTTCTTTCCTAACTGGATTACCGGAAATTGGGGATAAAGTAACTCCTATTCTGGCATATAGCAGTTTCAAGTAATCATAGATTTCAGTAGTTGTTCCAACTGTTGACCTTGGATTTCTACTGGAAACTTTCTGTTCAATAGCTATAGCCGGAGCTACACCTTTTATGTAATCAGCTTCAGGTTTCTCCATCCTGGCAAGAAACTGCCTGGCATACGAACTTAAGCTTTCAACATATTGACGCTGGCCTTCTGCAAAAAGGGTATTAAAAGCTAGAGAAGACTTACCAGATCCTGATAAACCTGTGACAACAACCAATTTATTCCTCGGAATGGCAACACTCAGGTTTTTAAGGTTATTTACCCTGGCACCCTTTATAATGATGTATTCTTTTGGATCGAGTTGCTCGAAGTTTTCTACTGGGACAAAATCTGTCTGAACCGACATGTATTGGGGCTTGATTAAGATGGTAAAGTTAAAACAGAAAACGGAGCAAAAAGATTTGATTAAAGAAAAAGAAAGGAGGGAATTATGAATGAGGAGTTATGAATGATGAATTAGTAATGATGAATTATGAATGTACTGGCAATTTTGAAAAATGGAGAAATATCAGAAGACCACAATTTAAATTATATGTAGATGCTAACTATTAACTATTTATCCTTTCCGTGAACGAAAACCAACTTCTTCTCTTCTGCAAAAAAGGGTTCTTTATAATAATCAGTTAGGGGAATAACTTCTTTTTTTCTTTTGACCAACCCAAGCTCTTCACTTAAAGCACCACCTTTTAAAAATAGGAATCCATTTGGAATGTCATTCCTGTTTTTTGTAGAAAGATTTGCCTCATTCCAACTAATTAATTCTGAAGCAGGTGCTACAGCTCTGCTGGTAATAAAGTCAAATTTCTCTGTCAGCGTTTCACACCTTAAACATTCAGCTTTTACGTTTTCTAATCCCAATTGCTGAACAATGTCGACGACAACAGATATTTTTTTTGCAATTGAATCTACCAGGTGGAATTGTACATCAGGAAAAAAGATGGCAAGGGGAATTCCAGGAAAGCCACCACCGGTTCCAATATCTAAAATTCGGGTGCCTTTTTTGAATTTTATAAATTTTGCAATTGCAAGGGAATGTAAAAAATGCTTTTCATAAAACGATTCAATATCCTTCCGGGAAATAACATTAATTTTCTCGTTCCACTCTTTATACAGCATGTAAGATTTAAGGACTTTTTCCTTTCTTTCATCAGTAAGAAGTTCAGGGAAATAGTCAAATATAAGATCAGCGCCGTTAGACAGAGGATTTTCTTTAGGTGATGAATTAATGAAATAAGGAATTGATGAAAAAAAAGAGGTTTAAAGTAATCAAATAATTACTAAATAACGTCTCTCTTTCCTTTTACTAAATCATATAGAAGTTCTCTTGCTCTGTGTAGTTGTGCTTTAACCGTACCAAGTGGAGCATCGATCTCACCAGCTATCTCCTCATAAGATAATTCTTCAAAATAACGAAGCCTTACCAAAACCTGGTACTTCATAGGCAATTTGGTAACAATGGCCCTTACCAAATGGATTTTCTGATCACGTATTGCAGCTTCTTGTGGGTTTAAATCTTTATCCTTAATATCCATCCGCATTTCATCACCTCCATCATCATGGAAAGTGGTATCAATGCTGGTAGTGTTAAGTTTCTTTTTACGAATAAAGTCGATGCAGTTGTTTGTAGCAATTCGAAACAACCAAGTGCTAAAAGTAAAGTCAGGATTGAATTTTGGAAGGTTTTTAAAAGCTTTTGAGAATGCTTCAATTGTTAAATCTTCAGCATCTTCCTGGTTGCGAACCATTTTCAAAACCAAGTGATAAACAGGCCTTCTGTAGCGACGTAGAAGTTCAGCATACGCTTTCTGGTCTTCGTTTTTTGCCCTTTCAACAAGTGCAAAATCTTTCTTGGCCTTCTCTGAAAACTCTTTTTCTACTTCCATTTAATTTTCTTCGCTTTCAGACCAATTAGCCCAAAAGAAATTACTGACAAACAATATGTTAATTCTAAGCCGGGAACCAGGTACCATTCAACTTTTGCAGCAAGTTTTTTAAATAACATACTTGCAATAATCCAAAAAAGCAGTAAACGGACAAAGAATATTACAGACGAATATAAGCGGAATTCCTGAGAAAACAGCAAGCAAAAAAACAAAACGTAGCTAAATAAATGAGCTATATGAAATAACCCTAGTAAGAATGAGGTACTTTTTGTGTAAAATTTACTTACTGAATAATGCCTTTTTTTCTGCTCAAACCAATCTATGAACTTCGTTTTAGGTGTTGAAAATGTAAATGATTCGGGAGAAATACAGATTGAAGTGTTTGTTGAATTTGCTATTTTCTGAATGAAAAGATCGTCATCTCCTCCTTTAACATTGTAAAAAGGATGAAATCCTTTTTGATCTAAAAATAAATGCTTAGCATAGCCTAAATTTCTACCCACTCCCATATAAGGTATTTTCGCCAGGGCAAATGATAAATAATTAGCAGCGGTTAACCCAGTTTCAAACTGGATCATTTTATTTAAGAATGTTTTCTCCGCTTTATAAGGAGAAATGCCTAAAATCACTTCCCTCTTTTCCACAAAATGGGTTGCCATTTCAAAAATCCAGTATTCTGAGGCTGGCATACAATCTGCATCGATAAACAATAGGTGATCATACTTTGCAGCTTTTATTGCTAAAGTGATAGCGAATTTTTTTGCACTGGCCGTTTCAGGTGTTTCTTCAATATGCAAAAACT
The DNA here is from genome assembly GCA_014376535.1 of Cytophagales bacterium. Taxonomy (GTDB): domain Bacteria; phylum Bacteroidota; class Bacteroidia; order Cytophagales; family UBA9547; genus UBA9547. Next base: position 20,112 of record JACMRH010000445.1, read on the forward strand.
TGAGTTTTGGGTCTTCCTTAGAATAGGCAAGGTAAAATTCATAAGTTTCATCATAAGATCTGTCATCAACCAATACAACTTCAAATTCGTTGTACTCTTGTTTTAACAGATAAGGAATCAATTTTTGCAAATTCTCATACTCGTTGTTGGCAATAACAATAACACTTACCGGCTTTTTTACACCAGAACGGGCATTATCTCTAAAAACCAGAACTTTTAAATGAAAAAATAAATGATAAAATATTAAAATGGCTATACAAAGGCAAAAGAGGACAAAAGTAGCCATGAATTATATGTGAATGTCCGCTAATATATAGTAAAAAAAAATATTAAAATAAAAGTGGAGGCGCAAATGAATTACGCCTCCACTTCAAAACATGCTAACTATTTTGCTGGTTCGATGCTGATTAATTCAACATCAAAAATTAGCGCCTGACTTGGTCCTATGCTTGGTGGCCCAAATTCGCCATATGCAAGGTCTGCAGGGATAAAAAGCTTCCATTTAGAACCGACTGGCATTAGTTGAAGTGCTTCTGTCCAACCTTTTATAACTTGATTTACACCGAAAGTTACTGGTTCACCTCTATCTACTGAACTATCAAATACTTTACCATCTATCAATGTTCCATGATAGTGTGTTTTAACCTGGTCTGTAGCACTTGGCTTGGCGCCAGTTCCTTCTTTGATAATCTTATATTGTAAGCCACTTGGAAGTGTTACAACCCCTTCTTTTTTCTTGTTTTCTTCCAGGAATTTTTGCCCAGCCATTTTGTTTATTTCACCATCCTTACTCTTTTCAGCATTGGCCTTTGCTTGCATTTCCTGTTGAAACTGCATTAAAACATTTTGAATTGTCGCTTCATCCAGAGAAAGAGGCTGACCAGTTAATACGTCTTTGGTAGCCCTCTGAAAAGTGGCGGAATTAACAGCAATATTTTGTTGCTTAAGGTTACTTGCCATGGCAAAACCAATGGCATAGCTTAAACTATCCTTCTTAGTAAGAATTTTAAGTTTTGCAGGAGCAGCAGCTACCGGTGCTTTTTTGGCAGTAACGGCAGGTTTGGTTTGAGCCACCAAAACTGTGGTACTTAGTGCTAATGCGGGAATAAGGGTTAAAAATGCTTTTTTCATTTATTTTTTAGGTTTAATTACTTTTATTAGTTCAACATCAAAAGTTAGTACAGAATTTGCTCCGAAACGTGGTGTAGCCTGATCCCCATAAGCAAGAGCAGATGGAATTATCAAAATAGATTTTGACCCTTGTTTCATTTGAGCAATTCCTTCCTGCCATCCCTGGATAATTGGGGTAACACCTAAAACAAAATCAAATGTTGATCCCATTCCACCATCTTCTTTTCTGGAAGAGTCAAAAACTTTACCGTCTAATGTGCGGCCAGTGTAATGTACTTTAACAGAATCACCAGTTACAGGCTGTACACCTGCTCCTTGTTTAATGGTCTGAATATAAACACCTTTTTCTGTTTTGACAGGTTTTAAACCTTTTTCAGCAATGTATTTATTAATAAGGTCTTCATCTATTCCTATTTGTTTTCCGGCACTTTCTGCTTTTTCTTTTTCTACCCTTTTAGTAAAATCTTCCTTTTTCTCATCCTTTAATATTTTAACTGTGAATGTCAGATAAGAACCAGAATCAATAAAGCTTGGACGTGCAGCACCTAATTCTTTTCTAAAGATAGAATCAGCTGGAATTTTAAATTGCCCGCTGTCACCTTGAGACATCATACTTAAAGCTTCCTCGAAAGATCCTTTAAATTGAGAAGGAGGAACTTCCATTGTGATTGGCTGAGGCATTTTAAAGGAATTGAATAACACAGAATCTTTAGATGAAGCGTATTTAACGTGCATTTGAACTATGTCTCCTGTTTTAATATTTTCTCCGGCAGAATCTTCCTGCATCCAATATTTAAGTCCGGTTGGGGAGGTTTCCCATCCATCGTTTTTGCAGGATGATAAAAACAATAAGAATGAAGCAATTAAAAGTAATGATGTGGAGATGCGGAACATGATTTAGGCTATGTTAGTGTGTTTTAAGATATCAATAAATTTATTTTCAGTTTCGGTAATTGTTAAATTGGAAGTTCCTCCTGCAGCGTTTCTATGCCCTCCTCCTTCAAAATATTTCCTTGCAAATTCATTTACAGAAAATTCTCCTCTGGACCGGAAAGATAGCTTTATAGCATCTGGCCTTTCTATCAACAAGGCGGCGAAGTTAATGCCTTCTATTGAAAGCGCATAATTTACAAGACCTTCAGTATCCCCTGTTTTGGATTTAAATTTTTTAAGCTCTTCTGCGGTGATGCAAAAGTAAGCAGTCTTTTTATCCTTAAGTATTCTAAGTTTTTCTGAAAGAGAGTATCCTATAAAACGAAGCCTGTCTTCAGAATTGTTATCATAAACAAGGCTATGGATTTTGAAATTATTTATCCCTTTTGCTATTAGTGCTGCAATTATTAAATGGACTTTTGCAGTTGTATTAGGAAACCTAAATGAGCCTGTATCTGTCATGATGCCGGCATAAATACACTCAGCGATTGGAATATCTATTTTATCCTCATCTCCCATTGCAGTGATAAAATCATAGACTAACTCTGCAGTGGCTGCAGCTGTTGTATCCCACATTTCATATTTTGCAAAATGCTGTGGCTCAAGATGATGGTCAATTAAAATTTTTATTCCTGGAGCTTTCTCTAAAATACCTCTAAGATCCTGAACACGTTCCATTACTGAGAAGTCCAGGCAAAAGATGATTTCAGCATTATTAAAGGCCTTAATCGTATTGTTTAAAGATCTTTCTTTTTCAGCGTCATAAATCAAAACTTTATCATTCCCAACCATCCAACTGAGAAACCAGGGATAATCTGATGGTGTAATTACAATTACATCATGGCCCTTTTTAATAAGATAGCTATACATCGCCAACGAAGATCCTAAAGCGTCTGCATCAGGTTTGTAATGGGTAGTAATAACTATTTTCCTTGGAACCGATAATAGTTCTTTAATATCCTTGATTAGTTCCTTGTTCACGGTAGTTTCTGATTGGCTACTTGTAAGAGAATATGATCACTAAACCGTGCGAAAAGCTTGTGATTTTCTTTCCAGGATAAAATAAACACCAAATAGTACCACGCTAAAAATTAAATTTCCGGCAAGGACATTTCCAAAAAAAGGCAAAGCTGCAGTATAACAAAGAACTATACCCGAAATAGATTTTTCATACATCCCAGAACCTACCCAAACACCAAAATTTGACAGTATAAAGAACAGTATAGCGCCTAAAAGAGATGCACCGGCAATTCTGGATATAGTTGGCTTTTCAAATATTATGGCAGAAAGACTATGTGCAATGATTCCAAGATAGATCCAGATAATTCCTGATGATACCCAAACAAAATCGGATGATACATATATTAAATTATTAATCACCAAATCACTGATAAACATTGCAGCTATTGGAATTATAAGAGATAGAAGTCTGTTAGGAATTAAAAAGCCTGAAAAAATAGCGATGGCACCGATTGCAGTAAAATTTGAAGGATGGGGAATTAACCTGCTAAATACTGCCATTAAGATGAGAAGCGTAATAACAGAGGTCTTTAAAAGGTCTTTATTCATATTTTTTACCGGATAAAATGCAAATTTAATGAGTAAAAGGGAGATACCAAGTTTTTTGCACGTAATCAGAAGTAAATAAATTGATTTTTGTAAAGTCATTGTGAAATATTATGATATTTTTGCGGAAAATTCCAAATTCTTTAAAGAGGGAAAACTATGTATTGGACACTAGAATTAGCATCGTATTTGGAAGACGCGCCATGGCCTGCAACTAAAGACGAATTAATAGATTTTGCCAACCGTTCGGGTGCTCCCGGCGAGGTGCAAGAAAATTTAGAAGAACTTGAAGATGATGGTCAGCCTTATGAAAGCATTGAAGAGATCTGGCCAGATTATCCTTCGAAAGAAGATTTTTTGTTTAACGAAGACGAATATTAATATTTAAAATGCGAGCCAAACTGGCTCGCATTTTTTTAATATATAAAGTGGGCATTAAACAAGCTCATTTAATATATTAATATAAGTTTGAATTCCTTTTTCAATTTCCTCCAGGTAGATGAATTCATCTGCTGTATGAGAACGACCAGATTCACCAGGACCCATTTTTACACTTGGTGCTGGAATTAGTGCCTGGTCGCTAGTTGTAGGTGACCCATAGGTTTCGGCTCCGTTTTTCTTAGCAGCAATAACCAAAGGATGGTTTATATCAATAAAAGATGGTTTCAACCTAAATGATCTTGGTTTAACTTCCGAGGTTATATTTTTCTGAATTGTTTCAAGGACTTCTTCCATAGAATAAGAATCAGTTAGCCTTACATCAATAGTAAAGGTGCAGTTCTCTGGCACCACATTGTGCTGGGAACCAGCGTTTATGATAGTTACAGACATTTTGATTGGGCCTAAATGATCTGAAACTTTTTCAAACCTGAAATTCTGTAGCCATTGAATGTCCTTTACTGCCTTATATATGGCATTATCACCTTCTTCTCTTGCAGCATGTCCTGCCTTACCTTTTGCCGTACAATCAAGCACCATCAGGCCTTTTTCTGCTACAGCAATGTTCATATTGGTAGGTTCTCCAACAATTGCAAAGTCTATCAGCCCTAATTTCGAGTAGATAAGTTCAAGACCGTCAAATCCTGACACTTCTTCTTCCGCAGACGCAGCAAGAACGAAATTGTATTTAAGTCCTGGCTTATCGTAAAAATAAAGAAATGCAGCTATCAAAGACACTAAACAACCACCTGCATCGTTACTACCCAAACCGTAAAGTTTTCCATCTTTAATAATTGGCTCATACGGGTTAAGTGTATATCCAGGATTTGGTTTTACCGTATCATGGTGTGAATTAAGCAGGATAGTAGGCTTATTTTCATCGTAGTACTTATTATTGGCCCACACATTGTTCTTGTGCCTGAATGCAGGGATATGCCTGTCAGTAAAAAAAGAATGTATTAAAGTAGCGGTTTTATCTTCCTGCCGGGAGAAGGATTCTGTGCTTATAAGGTTTTTAAGTAGTTCGATTGCATCTTTCTGCAATGTTGATATTTCCATTACCTGATTATCTTATTTTTTATAAACAACAAAATTAAAATATTGATCTGCCAATACCTGAGTTTTACTGTAAGTATTGATGTAAAGGGATGTTCCTGCATCGTAATACGTTATAAACCCTAAAGAACTACCGTAAACAGAACATACAGTAACATGGGTAGTAAAATTATACGGATTAGAAGTAATATCGATTTTATAGGATCCTGCGGATAATCTTGTTACGGTAAAATTAGCGGTTGAACCTGGGTATATAACTCCTGCACTTGAAATTGTTCCATAGGCAATTGGAACCAAATTAGCATCTAAAGTTGCTACACTATTGATTTCTCCAGAGGTATTTATTGTTCCTTTAACATCTAGTTTTGCGGAAGGAGTAACAGTACCGATCCCTATATCACCCGCTGAGGAAATGGTCATTCTTGTAACGGCGCTAGTTCCAAAATTAATCTCCATGGCCTCATAAAGAAGGAAATAGGCATTTCCTGCATTTAATCCTATTCTCAAACCGTCTGTAGACGCCGATCCCATTGAAGGAATGGTAAGCTGCAATTCAGAATTATTGTTTTGGTCATGTATTTGAAGATTTGCAAAACCTGCCGGGATGCCGATTCCCACTTTACCCATTATTTGATGATTCCCGGATGTATATACATTTCCTTCGAAATATCCGGCTAGATTTTGAATACTTCCATTTGACGCGGATGCGTAAATTCCATAGGCATATTGACCACCATCACCAGTTGCATAAACTCCATAATTTTCTTTAGTCCCATTTGTTCCATATCCTGATACGCCGTAGGACCTTGCACCTCCGGAAGCATTTCCAGATATCCCATAATTATCCTGAGAACCATTTAAGGCTTGAAAAACACCTCCTTTTCGGCTTAAGCTAAGGGCATTATCAGATAAGACTTGAATTCCTATTCCATTTGGATCTGAGGACATATTTTTCACTAAAATGGATGGACTCGTAGAACCTTCAACATGTAAAGTAGCATTAGGTGCGGATGTACCAATTCCTATATTTCCATTTCTTCCAATTCGCATTCTTTGTTGCCCATTAGTAGCAAAAATTAAAGGAGTATAATTATTTGTTCCTAAATAGACAAAACCAGTTGCCCCGGTATCAGCTGCGGTTAGGGTATTGCCATTTAGTAACCAACTGTTGCTGAGAGACAAATTGGGTAAGCTATTGCCATAACTCAACCATTTTAGACCTGACCAATACCAGAATTTAGTATTTAGGGTATCATAGAAAACAAGCCCCTTATTAGAGTTAGGGGTTGGAGATATGTTGATTGTATCTTTTACACTTAACCTGGGCAACAATACACCTTGAGATCCAAAAGCTTTAATATCTAAAGCAGCTTTCGGACTTGGATTAGATGTATTTATACCGTTTGAACCCTGTGAAAAAGACAAAAAAGGAACGATAAAAAATGCAGCAATTAGCCAGTTTTTCATAATAGTTTTACCAAATTTATAGAAGATTTTTCATTTTAACTTCCTAGTTGTAAAGTTTATGGATCATATCTGCCACAAGAGAGGTCCAGCCGCTTTGATGCGGGGCCCCAAGTCCACCTCCAGTATCACCATGAAAATATTCATGAAAAAGGATATGTTCAGAAAAATCGGGGTTTGTGTGAAGTAAAGGATGATTCTCATAAACCGGCCTAAGTCCTTTTTCATCTTTAGTAAAAATGCTTATCAACCTCTTGCCTAACTCATAAGCTACTTCTTTGATTGTCAAATA
>JACMRH010000446.1 GCA_014376535.1 Cytophagales bacterium
TACAATGGAGTGCTTAGAAAAGGTGAAAAGGTAAAGTTCATCGCTACCGGTAAAGAATATAACGCAGACGAAATTGGAATATTAAGATTAGGCAAGGAGCCTAGAAATATAGTTGAAGCAGGAGATGTTGGTTACATTATTTCAGGAATTAAAGAAGCAAGAGAGGTAAAAGTTGGCGACACCATTACTACAGTGGCCAATCCCGGGATACAAATTCAGGGCTTTGAAGATGTAAAACCAATGGTATTTGCCGGAATTTATCCTGTGGAAACTTCTGATTTTGAGAACCTTCGTACTGCGATGGATAAGTTGCAGTTGAATGATGCCTCATTGGTTTGGGAACCTGAAACATCCCTTGCATTAGGTTTTGGTTTCCGTTGTGGTTTTTTGGGAATGTTGCACATGGAAATAGTGCAGGAAAGACTGGAAAGGGAATTTAATCAGACCGTAATTACAACTGTCCCATCTGTTCAGTTTAAAGTATATACAACAAAAGATGGATTGGTTACGGTAAATGCACCTTCCGATATGCCGGAACCGAACTTTATTGAACGGATCGAAGAACCGTTTATTAAGGCTCAAATTATTACAAAGGCCGACTATGTAGGCCCTATTATGACCCTTTGCATGGAAAAAAGGGGATTATTAAAAAATCAAAGTTATTTGACAACCGACCGGGTTGAATTGGTTTTTGAAATGCCTTTAGGGGAAATTGTTTTTGACTTTTTTGACAAGCTGAAAACCATTTCTAGAGGTTATGCCTCTTTAGATTATGAATTAATCGGTTTTGTCCAATCAACCTTAGTAAGATTAGATATCTTGTTGAATGATGAAAAAGTGGATGCTCTATCTGCCATAGTTCACCGAGACAAAGCTTATGATTGGGGAAAAAGGCTTTGCGAGAAACTGAAAGAATTGTTACCTCGACAAATGTTTGAGATTAAAATTCAGGCAGCAATCGGGGCAAAAATTATCTCCAGGGAATCTATAAGCGCACTGCGCAAAGACGTTACAGCAAAATGCTATGGTGGTGATATTTCCAGGAAGCGTAAACTTTTGGAAAAACAGAAGGAAGGAAAAAAACGCATGAGGCAAGTAGGAACTGTAGAAATCCCTCAGGAAGCATTTATGGCAATTTTGAGGTTAGGCGACTAAAATATACATGAATAAATATCTAACTAAAATAATTTTATTTTTTCTAATCTTTATCTCAAACCATTTATGGGCTCAAGGCGGTAGGGAATTTTGGTTTGCAGCGCCAGAAGTTATTTCAAAACATGCCGACAGGCCAATAGTTTTAAGAATTTCTTCTTTTGACAAACCTGCAGAAATTACAATTTCTCAACCTGCAAACCCTTCATTTGGAATAATAAAGCAATCGGTTCCCGCAAATAGTTTTGTAAGTATTGACCTTTCAAAACAAATTGAAATGGTTGAAACCAAACCTCCTGGACGAGTCCTTAACACGGGTTTGCTTATCCAGGCAACAAACAATGTATCTACTTATTATGATGTCGTTGGAATTTCAAATAGGTTGTCTGCAGACAATGCCGAAATTTTTATATTAAAAGGGAACAATGCTTTGGGCACATTATTTTTTGTGCCTATGCAAACTCAATACCCAAACCATTCGGAAGTATCGGCCAACTTCTTTAATGCTTGGGCTTCGTTCGATATTGTTGCCACGGAAAACAATACCATAATTAAAATTTCGCCTACCAATGGAATTATTGTTGATTCGTTAGGAATTCCTTTTAAAATAATTTTAAACAAGGGCCAAACTTATTCTTGCCGGTCTAATTCAGTATTACCAAATAACAGACCAACCGGTAGTAAAGTCGAATCTGATAAACCAATTTCTATAACTTATAAAGATGATTCAATTGTAAAAGACCGATCCAGGGATCTTATTGGTGACCAAATTTTGCCAGTTAGCGAATTAGGGACAGAATACATTGCTGTTCGAAACTCAGGATGGCTTCCATCCGCCGTGACAATAAGAACTGACGATATTTTTATTGTAGGGACTAAAAATGGAACAAAAGTTATTTTTAATAGTGATTCAATAATATTTGTAAACGAAGGTGAAAGCAAATATTATCGAATTAAAAAAAACGATTCTTGTATTTACATAAAATCTACCGATCCAATCTATGTTTTACATGTTTCAGGATTTTATAGTGAATTAGCTTGTGCGAATCTTGTTCCGTTGAAATGTACAGGATCAAAA
>JACMRH010000046.1 GCA_014376535.1 Cytophagales bacterium
GCAGATCCTAAGTAAGGAGTCATTGCTTCAACCACTTCTTTGTCAATAAAAGTTGTAGCAGCGTTGTCGAGGTAAATGTGCATTGTTGTTGTGAAAGTTTAAAATTAGGAAGAATCTGCGGGTAATGGGTAATGGCGGATGAGTAATGGCTTTTGGTCAAAGGCGATTAGCTTTTAGCTGATGGATAATGAGTTTGGGCTATTACCTATTACCCATAGGCTGCTGTTACCCATCAGCCAAAAAATTGTTAACTTTCGGAAACTACTTTCGAGATCCAAAAAATGGAAGAAAAACCCAAACCCATATTTGAAAAACGTATTTTCTGGGATGTCAATTTCGAAAATATAGATTATGATGCTAAAGCCAATTTTGTAATTGAACGTGTTTTTGAAAGGGGAGATGTGCAGGATATTCGCAATTGCAGGAGATATTATGGAGATGATAAAGTGAGGGAGGCTTTGTTAAATGCAATGTTTTTACCTGAACACCGTATTCACTTAGCAAGTGCAGTAATTGACAGACCCATTACAGACTTCAGATGTTACACCTTAAGACAGTTGAACCCAACACTTTTTCCTTACTGAAAAGATTAATGCAAATCCCCGAACTAAAGGATTTTTCCTTAGTTGGTGGCACAGCATTGTCCCTATATTATGGACACAGGACTTCCATTGATCTTGATTTGTTTTCGAATGTCGAATTTGATAATCAAAGTATTGCGACAGTTTTAAGTAAGGAATTCGGTTCAGAATTTGAATATGAACCAGATTTTAAATCATTTGGAATTTTTTGTTATATCCAAAAAGTCAAGGTTGATATTGTCAGATATCCGCATATACCAATTGCTGAGCTAGAAGTTTTGAATGATATTAGGATGTATTCACCTAAAGATATTTCAGCCATGAAAATAAATGCAATTTTAGGAAGAGGCAAAAAAAAAGACTTTTGGGACCTTAGTGAATTGCTCGCCAACTATAAATTAGCTGAATTGATAAGATGGCATAGGGAGAAGTACCCAAATCAAATGTTATTGATTTCAATACCAAATGCTATCACATATTTCACAGACGCCAACGATAGCGATGAACCTGTAAGTTTAAAAGGTCAATCCTGGGAAAGTGTCCAGGAGAATATCAGGGCAGCGGTTAGGGAGTATTTGAGCTAATTTTTGTAACAACTTTGTCAAAGTTAAACCGGGCAAATGTACCCTAAGCTCCCATTTTAAACCAAATAAGATTTATTTTTTAAACATATTTGCAAATAAAACTCTAAAACTATGAACAGATTATTTTTAATTGTGGTATTTGTATTTTGTACATCTATAGCAAATGGACAATGTAGTAATGATTTTTATATCAAAAACGAAAATAATGGACAAACATTTTGTTTTCCAAATGGCATCGGGCAATACACAATTGATGTTTGCCCGACTAGAACTTCTAGATATCAATTAAATTCCAATGTAAACAATACATTGACGGTAACTCCATCCTCTGGTGGCAATTCTACTGTAAGTCCAAATGGTAGATATTCTTTTCCACCAATTTCATTTGGTACATATACAATTCAAAATACAGTTACTTTAACAAAGACCATAATTAACTTTGTGCCTACCCGCACAGCGTCTGTTACAAGCATAAATTTTGGTGTGGATACCTTGAAATACTGTAGAAATCATGGAAATTTTACTCCCAATTTTAATTTTATAACGGATCAAGGTACTTGTTATGGTTCCTATTATAATGTTCAAAATAGTGTATCTAGTATTAAGATAAACAATGTTTTAAGGCAGATCAAAAACTTTGTCAGAGGTTCTTCACTTGTTTTAGATAGTCTTAATAATGGTGACAAAATTCAACTGATGTTTAATGGAAATGTAACGGATCCGTATATGCCTTGTCCAATTTGTTTAGATTTTGCCAATAACATAGAAACTAAACCGGTAATTTTAAAAATCCTTGAAAATAATACATTGCCAACACCAATTTTAACAGGAAGCCCTATTTGTGCAGGAGATACTGCAATTGTCACCAGAAGTCAATCATTGAAAAAAGTAAGATGGGGGGATTTAAACCAGACAGATTCAAGTATATCAAGGAAAATATTGAACCCCGCCCAAGTCTATCTTCAAAGTATCAATACTTTAGCTAATGGCTGCTATGGCACCTCACCTGATGTAATAATCAGCAACAAAAATTGTGGTTATAAAATGGTAAGAGGGTATGTATATGAAGACCTGAACGGCAACTACTCCTTTGATCCTAAAATTGACCGTATTTTTCCTAATGTTAAAGTAATCCTGACAACTAAAGCTGGAACATTTATTGGTATTGCATTTTCAAACTCTAACGGAGTGTATGAACTGAAATCTAATAATTATAATGATGGATACAACTATGTTACTATATCAGATGTAGATTTTTATCCAAATTCCAATTCCATTTGGTTCATCACCTCTCAAGTGCAGTATACAGAAACTTCAATTTCCACTTTCAAACTCCTTTCCTCAGACCTAAACCTCCTGGCCACTAGCGGCCGAAGCCGCCCCGGTTTCACAATTCCACTTTACTTCAACATCAATAACCAGGGCAAGAAAACCAACGGAGGTGTATTGACCGTTTCTCTGGATAATGCCTACACTTATTCTTCAGCAAGCAAAGCTGCTAAATCAATCAATGGCAAAACATTGACCTTTGATGTGGACAGTATAGAATCCGGTCGAACGCAAACTATTACGGTTTATGCAATTCTAAGTACCACTTCGACATTGGGCAGTACCATAAGTTCTTCAGCAAGCCTTGCTACAACAAAACCTGATGACAATACTGCA
>JACMRH010000447.1 GCA_014376535.1 Cytophagales bacterium
AATAAGTTGGCAACTACTTAACGAACAAATAATCAGATATTATTTCAGAATAAATAAATTTTAAATACCTTTGCACCCTGATTTTCAAAAAACTAAAACAAAACCTTGAAAATCAAATGAATACATTAAGAAAGGAGATTATAAAGCATGAGTCAACAAGAGGTAGCAGAATTTAACTGGGACGCTGTAGAAAGCAAAGGTCTTACAACGCGTTATTCAAAAAGCGAGAGAGAAGAATTAGAAAAGCTGTATGATACAACTGTTAACACAGTAGTAGAAAATACAGTGGTTGAAGGTATTATCGTAGGATTTACTGACCGTGATGTAATTTTAAACATCGGTTTTAAATCAGACGGGTTGGTGCCTTTGTCTGAATTTAAAGACACCCCAGGTCTTAAAATTGGTGAACTTGTTGATGTTTATATTGAAACACAAGAAGACAAACTTGGTCAGTTAGTACTTTCCCGCAAAAAAGCCAAAGTGGTTGGAGCGTGGAAAAGAATTGAAACTGCCCTTGAAAAAGATATTATTATCGAAGGCTTCGTTAAAAGAAGAACTAAAGGTGGTCTTATCGTGGATATATTCGGTATCGAATCATTCCTTCCAGGTTCTCAGATTGACGTTAAGCCAATCCGTGACTTCGATATCTATGTAGGTAAGAAAATGGAAGTGAAGGTTGTTAAAATCAACCATGCAAACGATAACGTTGTAGTTTCTCATAAAGTATTAATTGAGAAAGACATCGAAGAACAAAAAGGCGCAATCCTAAGCAACCTTGAAAAAGGACAGGTACTTGAAGGTGTGATCAAAAACATGACCAACTTTGGTGTGTTCATCGACCTTGGAGGTGTAGACGGATTATTGCATATCACAGATATTTCTTGGGGTCGTATCAACCATCCTGAAGAATTACTTGCCCTTGACCAGAAGGTACAGGTTGTAGTTCTTGATTTTGATGACGACAAAAAACGTATCTCATTAGGTATGAAGCAACTTTCTGCTCATCCATGGGAAGCTTTAGCTGAAGAAATCGTTGTAGGTTCTAAAGTAAAAGGTAAAGTAGTTAACGTTGCTGATTACGGAGCATTCTTAGAACTTCAGCCTGGTGTTGAAGGACTTATCCACGTTTCTGAAATGTCATGGTCTCAGCATTTACGCAATCCTCAGGACTTCCTGAAAGTTGGTGATGAAATTGAGTCAGTAGTACTTACAATAGACAGAGCCGAAAGGAAAATGTCATTGGGTATTAAACAAATGACCGAAGATCCATGGAACAACAAAGACATTAATGGTAAATACGCCGTTGGTACTAAACACAAAGGTTTGGTTCGTAACCTTACTAACTTTGGTTTATTTGTTGAACTTGAAGAAGGAATTGACGGTTTAGTACACGTATCAGATCTGTCATGGACTAAGAAAATCAAACATCCTTCTGAATTCGTGAAAGTTGGAGAGTCTCTTGATGTTATTGTTTTAGAACTTGACGTTGCTAACAAACGTCTTTCTCTGGGTCATAAACAACTTGAAGAAAATCCATGGGATACTTTTGAAACTGTATTTGCAATCGGATCTCTTCAGAAAGGTACTCTGGTACAAAAAGTTGACAAAGGCGCCATTATTGAATTGCCATATGGTATTGAAGGTTTCTGTTTAACTAAAAACCTTGCTAAAGAAGACGGAACAACTGTTGAAACAGGTGAGTCTGCTGACTTTAAAGTAATGGAGTTTAACAAAGACGAAAAACGGATTGTGGTGTCTCACACTCACATGAAGATAGAAGAAGAAGAGAAAAAAGTTGAGAAAAAAGAAGGCAAGAAACAACCATCAGAAGCGAAGGCTACTGGTGCTGGTGCTGGTGCCGGCGCAGCAAAACAACCTGCTAAAGCAACTAAAGAAGCTGACAAAGAAACCTTAGGTGACTTTGAAGCTCTTGCTAACCTAAAAGACCAATTCGATTCTGCTGATTCTAAAAAGAAAAAGTAAGATAAAATCCCCCTTTATTGGGGGATAATCTGGTTCCGTGGCCGAGTGGCTAGGCAGAGGTCTGCAAAACCTCCTACAACGGTTCGAATCCGTTCGGAACCTCAGAAATCCCTGGATCTATTTGATTCAGGGATTTTTTGTTTTAATTATTTTTTGACCACTAGGAGCAAAAAGAATTCACAAGGGACACAATAGCTTGTGAACATCGTGTGGACTTAGTGTTCTTTGTGGTTATATATTTATAAATTAAATTTCACTAACGGTGTCTGATAATGCTGAAACTACCAAAAGGGATAAATTAATCAGGATCAATGATTAAAAATTAGCACTAAATAATCTTATTTTTGTTTTAAAATAAACGATAAAGAAAATGGATATAACCAGAAGTTATAAAAAGGAAATTGCACCAGAAAGCCGTGCGTTTTTGAATGATGTATTTAGCTGGATGGGATTAGGCTTAGCGTTGACAGCTGTGGTCTCTTATTTCGTAGCGACTACTCCAAGTATCATGGAAATGTTTTTCACTGAAACAGGACCCTCCATGTTAGGTTATATTGTCACTTTTGCTCCAATCGGATTTGTTTTGGTTATGTCGTTTGCATTTCAAAAGCTTTCGTATGGTACTTTGGTCCTTTTATTTGCATTGTATGCCGGTCTGATGGGTTTGAGCCTTAGTTTTATATTTATGGTCTATACCTCTGAATCTATATATTCTACTTTCGGTATTTCTGCTGGAATGTTTGGAGCTATGGGGCTTATTGGTTATTTAACCAAAACTGATCTTACTAAAATGGGCAATATATTGTTAATGGCCTTAATAGGTGTGATTATTGCCGGTGTTGTGAATATGTTTATGCATAGCAGTGTCATGGGTTATATTATCAGTTTTGTTAGTGTTTTGATATTTTGTGGACTTACTGCCTATGATGTTCAAAAGATAAAAAATCTTTCTGAAGACCATAGTATAGATTCCTATAACAAATCTAAATTGGGAATCATGGGTGCGCTAACCCTGTATCTTGATTTTATTAACCTTTTCCTTGCGATGCTTCGTTTGTTTGGAAATAGAAAGTAAACACTTCCCTAACTTAAAAATTAAAAAGGAGAGCTTCAAGCTCTCCTTTTTTGTTATGATGACAAAAGTTGATGTTACAATAAACTCTTAACTAATTTACTGGCATAATTCTCATTTCTATCCTGTTATTTATGTGTTGTAGTTTGGGGCTAAATGTTAAAGGCTTACTTTCTCCAAAAGCCTTCACTTCTATCTTATCAGGTCCACAACCTTGTTCTATTAAATACTTTTTCACCTCATCTGCACGTTGCTGGGAAAGAATTATTTTAGAGTATTTATCTCCAACATTGTCTGTATGACCTTCTACTATCAATTTTGAATTGGGATGGTTACATAAATAAGCACTAAGTCGTTTTAACTCATGGACCGACTCCGGTTTTAGAGTATGATTATCAGGAGTAAAAAAGATATTGTTAATACGTACAGATAGTGAGTCATCGCTCATTTTGTTGAATCCCATCAGGAAAATGTCACTCCGGATTTCAGAGATATCATTTCCTTTTGTCAGATCGATAAAATTTGAAAAAGGAAAATACCCTTCCTGGTAAATATAATATGCATATGCTTTATCAATTGGGAGTTCTATGCTGTATTTACCTGTTAATGAATCTGTTTTAAATTCATCTAATAAAGTACCGCTGTATAATTCGTCGAGTTTAATTATAGTTTTAATTGGTTTGCCATTATGGTCTAACACTTTTCCATGGAGCGTTACAACCCTTACAAACTTAAAGTGAGATGGTAATTTTATAAAGAAGCTGGAATCATAGCCTGAAACCACCTTGTCTTCTTTCATAGCGATCACCATAGCCTCTTTAAAGCCCTTTTCACGTACTCTTTTTAACTCGGGATAACAGAGTTCTGGTTTATCGAAATTACCAACTGTATATCCAAAAACTCCTCTATCATAATATTCCTCAACTTTTCCTGTTTCTTTAAAATAATATGCATCCAGATTCAACTTTTCTTTTGAAGTTGCCAGTTGAATTTTATATACATTTCCTCTTTTGTCCTTTATCTGGAAGTATGGTTTATAAGCATATCTCTTTTTGTCTTTAAAATAAGAAGGTTCAGTTACGTTTATCTTTTTTACAACACACTTATTAAAAGTGGCGAAGTTGATTGAATCTCTACAATTTACTCCCAGTCTTAAAAAGTAATCTCCTGGTGCTTTGTATGAATGTGATGTTGCTTTAGACTCCACTAAAGTTCCGTCACCCATATCCCAGTAATACTTTAAAACATTAGCCTTTGCAATTTTAGATTGAGATGCATCGAGTTCAAATGCAGTATTTGCTAAAATCGTATCTGAAAGAGTAAAATAAGGGCCTTTAATTTCTTCAATAGTTAGATCGTAACTTGCTTCGTTCATGTAAAGCTGATTGGTTACAAGGTCTACAATATTTAAGTTTATAGTATGAACACCTGGCGTTTCAAAGCAGTGATTTACTTCTAATCCCCTTTTTTTAATACCATTTCCAAAATCCCACTCATAGATTAAGGGTAAAGAATCTGTATTGATTGTTTTGTCTTCATAAAATGTCCTACAGTAACTTTGCTGTTTTAAAGTGTCGCATTCAGTAAAAACGAAAGAAGATAACTGGAATTTAAAAATATCGTCTTTGTATTTTCTTTCTCTGTCAGAACAAAAGAAACCGTTGGTTTTATCTGGACTTTCACTATAAGAGAAATCGTCAAATTGACTATTGAAAGGTGCACCGATGTTTTGCACTCCTCTCCATTCAAAATTGCTGTAATTAACATTATATATATCCAGTCCGCCTAAACCTGCATGTCCGTCAGAAGAAAAGTATAATTTACCCTGGGCATTAATGAAAGGGAAGACTTCATTCCTTGAGGTATTAATTTCTTTACCCAGGTTTAATGGCTTTCCCCATTTATTGTCTTTGAGGTAGGAAACATACAGGTCAGAGCCACCATAGCCACCGGCAATATTTGAGGAGAAAATAATGAAATTTCCATTAGGTGACAGGCAAGGATGGCCTAAAGAAAATTCTGCTTTATTATGAGGAAACTCTTTAACATCAGTGCAAATATTATCGTTACAAGTAGCAGTAAAAATTCCCATTCTTGCTTTCTTACCAGATTTTGTTGGGGTTCTTAAAGGTATGTTCCTGGTAAAGTATAAACTTTTACCATCAGTTGAAAAGCTTGCAGGCCCTTCTGAAAATTTCTTGTTCAAATCTCCGGCTAACTTCACAGGCTTTCCATAACCTAATTCTGTTTTTGGTGAAAAATAAACCTTAAAAAATGGTTCTGAATTTGAGTCACTTACTCTTGCTATACCAATCTCATCTAACCTGTTAGAGACAAAAACAAGGCCGTTTGAAACCATTATAGGGGAAATTTCAGATCCGTCAGAATTTATTTCTAATCTTTCTATAGAATAACTGTTTGAAATATTCTGTGCAGACACAACTGAATATTTAACAATAAAAATTATAGAAATTAAAAAAAGAACCCTATTCAAAAGATTTTATGTCTACAGTGGTGGATTTATACTCAAACACGTACCTGACAGATACTTCATGTGAGCCATTGTGATATTGCCGAAATGCATTTAATGAATAATCATATGAATAACCAATCTGAAATTGATGGTTTAATTTTACCTGAAGGATACCGTATAACGATTCTGCAGTTCTGTACGAAACTCCAAATTTTATTTTTTCACGAAAATCTAAAAATAAATTCAAATCTAGCTGGAATGGGTTTCCAGTTATTTTTTTTAACAGAAAGGAAGGGATCAAAGTGAAATTATCATTTAGCTTATAATTGTAACCGCTAAATAGATAATAAGGTTGCTGGTAATTATAAGTCTTTATAGGGGTAATATTTCTTGTTAGGTTTAAAGAAGATAATCCAGCGAAGAATTTTTTTCGCTCATAAAAAATTCCAAATGAGAAAGTTGGAGTAGCAGTATTTTTATTTCCTACGAAGACCTCATCCCCCGCATCATTAACATTTATAGCTGAAAGATTATTTTTGTTGATGAAAATACCACTACCAATACCGAAAGCAATTTTTTGATTTTCACCTAGTTTAAGCCTGTATGCAAATTGACCTTCGATGAGTGTATTTGAAGTTACTGCAATAACGTCATTCACCACATTTAAGCCCAATGCAATTGCCCTGTTTTTGAGAGGTGAGTGTGCTGATAATGTTCTTGTACTTGGTGCGCCCTCATAACCAGCCCATTGTTGCCTGTAGAGCGCATTGATATTCAAGCAATTATTAGCTCCGGCATAAGCAGGGTTTATAATAGTTTGGTTTACAAGATATTGACTATAAACCGGTACCAGTTGCGCCAATCCATTTTTCCATGTACAGGAAAGGATCAAGGTAAAAATTATATGTAAGAAAGATTTTTTCAATTACTTTCTTTTGAGTAAAATATAACCATGCTTTTCTTTAGAACCGACAATCTTTAATTCATAATAATAAGTATCGTCACTTAATCCATCTCCGTCCCATTGATTTTGATAATCAGAGGAAGAATAAACCATCATTCCCCACCTGTTGAACACCTTTAGCTGAGTCCCTGGGTAACTTTCAATTCCTCTTATTTCAAAGAAATCGTTTTTATTATCGCCGTTAGGAGAGAAGCCACTTGGAATATTGAAATCTGAATAAGTAATAGTTATGATATCACTTGAAATGGGGCATATACCATTGCTTATGGTCCATTTTAAAATGTTTTCACCAAAACTTAGTTGCTTTACTTCAGAATTAGGATTAGTGTCGTTTTCTATTTTTGAGCCACCCTGGACTACATTCCACCTACCTTTGCCATAGCTCGGATTGTTGCCCTGAAGAATATAATTATCCTTTACTAAAGCTTGTGCAGTGCCAGCAATTGCAACTACAGGTGCTTTGAAAAATGTGACACTCACCGTGTCAGTATTGGTACAATACTCATTAAACACTTTCCATGTGAATAATGACTTTTGTTTATCCTTAAACCCATTGGTAGAAAATGG
>JACMRH010000448.1 GCA_014376535.1 Cytophagales bacterium
TAAATAGTACTGTAAATAGAATCAAAAGTTGTCAAAAGTCCGGTTGCTTGTAATCGTACTTCGTAAATCTTAAATCCTGATTATTCTAAACCGGATATACAATTGTTTCTTCTTCCATCCTAAGTACTTCTGCCAAAGCAGAAATAGCATTAGCATGTTTTTTAACAAACGGATTACTCATATCCCAAACATATCCAGCCAATTATGTACAAAGGAAGCAGCAATGCAACCGGCAGGACAAGCGCCAATGACTAAAACATCTGTTTTCTGGATTTCCATTTTGATAAATAAATTGGAGATTATTAACTTTTACCGTGTAATTCAAGGGATTTGACTTGTAAAGTAAAAGATTTTTGCCGCTTTAACTAAAATCAGGCTTTGTAGAAATAGATTTTTAGTCAAATATCCCTGTTATAATATTTGCCATTTTAAATTTGTAAGTGGTTACGGGTCTGACTATTTTTGTATCTATTGCTAAACTCCGTAATTACCTGTAATGAGACGAGTACACTTAATCTTACCATTTTTAGTCATTGCATTTTTTGTTTCTGTGAAGTTACAGGCACAAGCACCACCTAAGTTTAACTATCAGGCTGTTGCGAGAGATGCTACAACTAAATTGTTCATTATTAATAAAAAAATAGGAGTTAAGATTGAAATATTGAATCTGACTACTAACGCAATTGTATATACTGAGGAGCAAACAGCAAATACCAATGATTATGGGCTTTTTAGCTTGTCAATAGGGGGAGGCGCAGGGTTTTCTGTTATTGATTGGGGTACTGCTGCCTATAGTATTAGTATTTCCGTTGACCCTCTTGGTGGAACAACCTATGCCCGTATAGGAAGTGCACAACTATTAAGTGTTCCATATGCGTTATATGCTAATAAATCAGGGAACCAAATATCCTCCAATACGAAAAAAAGCTATCAAGGGGGTAAAGGGATTACTGTTGATACATTGGTTCTCAATACGATAAAAATATCTAGTTCTCTTGACACTAATTTTGTTAGGGTCAGAACACTACCTAAAAAAGGTGAGATTATATATTATGATGGAGTTTCTTGGAATGTTATCCCATATACAAATACATCTAATCAGGTTTTAACTTCAGATAAAGCAACAGGTGTACCAGTTTGGGCAGGCCTGGATCCGGATATTATTAGAATTGTTAAATCAACAGCATCGGATGGCCAGGTAATTAAATTTGACTCAATATCAAATTCATGGAAAGCTTCAACTGATGCTACCGGTGGTCCAGGACAGGGAATATCCAAGATTAATTCCCTTCATGATGTATCCCACAATTTTAGCCTAGATACAACAGCCAACATTGGCTTTACCCACAATAGCGTTGCATTAACTTCCGAGCACGTTATAGGCATACCCACGATTGGTAAAGCAGGTGTAACAAAAGGTGTTCTTTCATTGGCGGATTATACAACGTTTAAAAATGCCACAATTGGGAATTCAATTACAGTTGGTGCTGGTCTGGCTAAAAGCGGAAATAACATTAGATTAAATATAAATGGAACTCTTGATACAATCGGAGGTATATTAAAGGTGCGAACTAGCAGATTTGATTCTTTACAGACAAGTGTAAGTCCGTCAACTGAAACTTATGTAATAAAGGTTGTGGGAGGTAAACTTCAATTAGCTCCTGACGACACCTCCGGCACAACAGGAAATGGCATTACCAAATTAAATGGACAAAATGCTGGCTATCAAACTATTAAATTGGATACCACTGCAAAGGATTTTAATTTGACTTATTCCTCCAGTAATCCTGGAACTATAGACCAGCATTTAGGATTGCCAACTCTAAACAACAATTCGAATGTTGATAGAGGTCTGATTTCCAAAAGTGATTATGATTTTTTTAAATCAGGTAACAGCAAATCCTATTGGGATACTGTTACCGGCGGTATTAATTATCAAAAGGGATTTGTTACCATCGGAGTTGTTACTTCGACTAAAAAAGCTTTTTTAGTAACAGGTGAGGCAGAAATGGATGCACTTACTGTAGGAGGAAATGCTACTATTAGCGAGTTAGCAGATGTACGATATTTAAAATTCCGTGGTCCAAATTCAGATTATATCAAAAGACAACATATTGGAAGCGTACTAACTTCTGTTGATACAATGGGAAATGTTGGTTGGGCTCTTCCGGGTAACAGTTCAGGGTGGGGATTGAAAGGGAATGATATTACAGCTGACCCAAATTACTTTATTGGTACTACAACTAACCATGCTCTAACTTTGAAAGCCTTTAATACAACGGGTTTGGTAATTGATCCAACAACTGGTTTCGTTGGAATTGGAGATTGGAAATCAACTGAAAAACCTATCAACTCATTAACTGTTAAAGGTGGTTTAAATATTGATTTTGATGAAAAAAGCACAGAGTTTGCTATGAAATTGCAAAATGGACCATATCTATTATTTGGAAACGCAACTTCTGGCGAAGGAATAACCTCTCAACAAGATTATAGTACTACTGGAAATGCTAATATTAATGGATTAGATTTTTTTACAAACAATATTACTGCCCTTGCTATTGGCCATAATGGCCATGTTGGAATTGGGGGAATAAGCAATCCTTCACATTATTTCCATGTTGGCCCCAATTTTAATAATGGCGGGCCAGATCAGAATACTAAATATAATGTGAGGTTTGAAGCATATGGGAAAAAGGGGAATAGAGCACTCTATGTTGATAATCAGGGGGTAGTTAGAGATACAAATCTAGTTCGAATTGTCAATAGAATCGGTAGAAATCCAGTAGATTCCGTTATTGGGCTTTCAAATGGAGACTTTGGGAAGGTATTGAAATGGGATGGATTAAAATGGACTCCATCAACTGACAATATTGGTGGTAGCGGTAGTGCATTAAGTGTAAAGGTTGATAAAATAACTATAGATACCACAATTTTGGGAGTTCTAGTAGTTAAAGCTTCAAGCCTTGATAGTACCAAAATAACAAAACGAAAACTTGCCTTAATAGGATTAGCTGGAGATGGTGCATTGAATAATGAGGTTTTGACTTATGATGCAACAAGCAGTTCCTGGAAACCAAAGGCATTGGGATCATCTGGAGCCTTGCTTCAAGGTTCGGATATTCGTATTTCTGGTGGCAGGATTAATCTTGATAGAATATTAGATTCAACATATATTCTGAATATTCCAACAGGCAAAAACTTTAGGGTTGATGGTCTTGGATCACAAAACTTATTGATAGATTCTGCTAATACTTCAATTAATTTAGGGGTTGGAGTTGTAAATCCATTAAGCAGGGTGCATACATCAGGCTATTTCCGCTCCGATTCTTTAAAAAGCAATGATGGTTACCCAAGGCTTTTGATTGCCCGATCAAATGGGATTATTGATACATTAAATTCAAAAAAAGGGGTTCTTGCTTCTGATGACTTAGGTAATATCTCATGGGTGCCAGGTGCCAGCCAAGCCTGGTCTCTAGGAGGAAATAATATTAGTGCAACCGACTATTTTGGGACAATAAAAGGTAATACAAATTCCTTAAAAATTGCTACAGACGGTACACCAAGAATGTTCATTGATAATGTGGGTAAAGTTGGGATAGGTACAGGAGTTTCTGATAGGGCTTTTCTTGAACAACAGGGGTCAACTTCAGGAGTTGCTGCAATTTTTGGAGGAGAGGCTGCTGGAGTTAGTTTACTATCATCTACCTCAGGAATAGGGTTTAATCAATACATAAATTCTTTTGTAAAATCTATTTCTCCCGGTTTTGGAGGCTTTATTGCTGTTGATAATGCAAATTCTGGGGAAATGTGGTTTGGAACAAGCAGTAAGGCCACCATGGCTGATGAAACTGTTGCATCATCTATTAAAATGATCCTTTCGCAAACTGGTAGTTTAGGTATTGGGTTAAAACCTTTGAGCAAGTTGCATGTAAATGGAAATATAAGATTAGATTCTTTAAGAGGATTAGATACAAGTTCTGTCGCTGTAACTCCAACTGGTTTATTAATTCGCACAAAAGGTTCGGGTTGGGGCTTATCGGGTAACAATATCATTCCAGGCCAATTTATAGGCACGACATCTCCTTCAGACAGTTTTATCATAAAAACAAACAATCAAACCAGGATAGCCATATCCCCTAATAGCACAAATGTAGGTATAGGTGGATTGCCTCTTACAACTGCAACCCTGGCAGTTTACGGAAACCTTGTTTCAGGTTCAATAAGTAACCCATCTGATATTCGATATAAGAAAAATGTAGCAAAGATAGACGGGGCCCTGCAAAAGGTTAGTAAACTTAACGGAGTTAGCTACAATTGGAAGAGAGAAGATTTTGCCCAAATGAATTTCATGGAAGGAAAAGATTTTGGTTTAATTGCTCAGGAAGTAGAATTGACATTTCCAGAGCTGGTATTGACTGATGAGCGCGGTTTTAAATCAGTAAGGTACACTCAATTGATCCCTTTCTTACTTGAAGCAATTAAAGAACAACAAAAACAAATTGAAAATTTGAGCAATGAGGTCCATTTGAAAGACGCTAATCTTAAAGTAGTTGAAAACAAGATTAACTCATTGGAAACTTCAATCAGTACAATGAATTCTCAAATGCAATTGCTACTTAAAAGTATTGGAAATCCGCCGGAAGTAGTTTCTTCAAAATAGTTTATTTTGCTTTTTTTTTAATTAATCTTTAACCATCTATTATGAAAATTCTTTACTCATTATTTTTATGCGGAAATGTTTTTCTGTGCTGTGCACAGACATTTTCTCCAGCTGTTTTTTCTAATGGAACAAATTCATACAATTATGATTTTGTCGATGTTCCATCTAGTTCTACCAAGGAAACTGTATTTACTATTTCAAATGTTCCCAATGGAACAACTTTTGATGTTTCTGTAGCGGAGGATTTGGACTCATGGTATGACTCACAATGCGGAACTTCGTATGGAGATTCCAATTTCAGAATCACTTCAGGAAAAAGTGGAATAATAAGTAAAGGGAAAGCGACATTCACAGTATTATTTGCCCCAAAGGCATATTCTTACATGGAATACGATTTTAGTTGGACCAGTGGGGGCTGTAAACCAAAGACAGAACCTAATCTAGGAGGTAAATCTGCTACTATAACAATTACCATAAATTCCCCAGCTGTGACATCGTACAGATTGAGCCTTGATGGTAATAGTTCTGCAACGGTAACTGGCTTGCATGATGATTTTGTTTTAAATGCGAAAGAAGTATTGGCCTATCCTAATCCCGCGAATGACTTACTTATTTTGAAACATGAATCTTCGGTTTTTGATACTTTTGGTAATAAGCTGTTTAATGGATCAGGACGGTTCGATATTTCTTACCTGAAAAGTGGCATTTATTATGTTAAATCTGATAATTTATCTCAAAAGATTGTCAAACAATAAATAGTCAGTTTTATAATCTTTTAGTAATTGAATACAAGTCCTTCTGGAAATGGTGGGACTTTTTTTATAAACTAATTTTAAATTTGTAGAGTTACAAAATATCAGGGATCAATTATTTTAGCATTTCGAATATGAACAAGCTTTATCTTATTTCAATTGTTCTGGTCTTATTCAAAACCGCCCTTTTTGCACAAAAGATGGATTGCCCAGATTTCAAGAAGGCAAAAAATGTAAGAGAAGGCAAGAAACCCAGGGAAGATAATGCAGGAGAAGTAAAGCTGATCCGCGGAAATAACATCATCAAGTTTAATGTTATAAAATTGGGTGATTATAAACTGGATATTCCCGCATTTAAGCAGTTTAAAAATAACATGACAGATTTTACAGCAGATGGTGAAGCAGAGTTTAAAAGATTAGTTGAAAAAGTTCGGACCTATTTGGGGGAAAATACTACAGGTGAAGGAGTTGTATTAGAAATTATAGGAAGCGCATCCCAAATTCCCACAAGCTTTGATCCTTCTAAGCCAAATAATAATATCAATGTTGACGGTTCCTCTTTTCCTGGAAAAACAAATATTGAAAACAACAAAATGCTTGCCCTTGCCCGTGCTACAGAACTTGGTAAAAAAGTTAAATATGTTTTTCCTGAAATAGAACTTGATATTCCTGATCTTGAGGATATTAAACTTGGCGAAACCCCATGGAACGAAGCAAACCAAAAGAAGCTTAACATTGCCACTGTAAAAAAGGACCAGAATGCCATTAATACTGTTTATGCACCTTTTCAAAAAGAACAATATGTGATGGTGAGGACGAGGGAGTATAAAACTGAATTTATTCAACCTGAAGCGATCAAAACCTGCTTTATAAATCTTTCGCCACCAGTATTTTGGATGGATGAAAGCGGAAAGCAAAACATCGCCCATTTCATAGTTTCAGAAGCTACCTTTATTAAAATTGCTGAAAATAAGATCTTCAAGAATGTGGAGGAAAGAGAAGATTATTTAAAAAATAAATTGAAGATAAATATATATCACAAAACATATTTTAAAACTGACCACTGGTTTATGTTGACAGGTAAAGAGGCCCTGAGTTTTAAGCAAGCAGACGATTTTAAAAAGGTAAAGGGCCTTTATAAAGATAAGATATTTGACATAAAAGACAGGAAGGTGCTGGAGAACATTATCATAAATGAAGCTTTAGTAAGTGTTAAATAATTTAGGTTCTGTAATTTTAAGGTCCGCTTTTTTAACATATCCAGGCATATTTTGCATTTCATGAAAATAGCCACTTATAATGTTAATGGGGTAAATGGAAGACTTCCTGTATTGTTACGCTGGCTCCAGGAATCATCTCCTGATGTTGTTTGCTTACAAGAGTTAAAA
>JACMRH010000449.1 GCA_014376535.1 Cytophagales bacterium
ATTTTATTTTCAACCAATTGGTAAAAGGAAATAAGACAGGGAATATGTTGCATTATATTTTTGAAAATATTCATTTCACCAATAACGAAAGATGGCAAACAATTATTGATACAGCCATTAAACGGTTTACTCCAGCGTACAAAGCAACGTATGAGTCAAAGCTGGCTGAATTGTTATCTCATGTATTAAATGCCGATATCAGGGTAGGGGATACTGCATTCCATCTTGCAGAAATAGGAAATGATCAACGTATTCATGAGTTTGAATTTGATTTTCCTGTGGATGTTTTTCAGCCCGCTATTTTACAAACGTTGAGTAACGAAAAAATTTCGATCAATGTAAAAGACCGTTACGAATTAGAAGGTATCATGAATGGAAAGATTGACATGCTGTTTGAATATCAGGGAAAATATTTTGTGCTGGATTGGAAGTCAACTTTCCTTGGCGATAGTTTGGAGAACTATAAAGAATCCTCTTTGGAGGAGGCAATGAATGAGAATAATTACCATCTTCAATATCTTATCTATACACTTGCCACAAAAAAATACCTGGAGAGTCGTTTACCTGATTTCGATTATGAAAAAGATTTTGGCGGAGTGTTGTATTTATTTGTACGAGGTATGCGAAAGGGAACTGATAGTGGAATTTTTAATTGTAAACCTACTTTGGAGCAGATTAATGTATTGGGTGAATTGCTATCTAAAACGACTTTATCAGAATTGGCCTAGTGTGTATATTTTTGACTGTTAATAATTGCTAAGCCCGTTGGCTAACATGGGATATCCTTTCAAATGGCATTTGTTTCGAAACGGAAATTTTTATTAAAAATAAGGTTACAGTGATTTAGTTAAAGCTTTATAGAAAATTTGGTCACATCATAACAGACGATGATTTAGAGAAAAGTTAACTTTTAGTTTCCGACGTTTTCATTACCCGGCGAATTTTTAATAAAATGCGAAGGTGAGAAATTCGGGGCGTTTTCATTTAACTCTTTTATCAATTTTTTATTCTCGTCACTAGTGTAAATAGCTTTTCTTTCTGGAATTATTATGCCATGTAACTGAGCCCGAAGATCATCCCATCTTTCTGTCAATACATTCCAATTTTGTTCATCGTAAGTATTTTTAAATATCACCGGCCTGATTTCTATGCGAGGTATACCTTCTACCTCTCCAGAATATTCCTTGATCATTTCTGACCATAAGCTGCCCAATCGGTCCACTCTTCCAATTTGTTGTTCAGCTACACCTGGATTCCATTCGGGGTGCAACATTATCACTGTTTTACAGGCCTTATGCAAATTTAATCCCTCTCTGCCCACTTTTGATTGCGCTACCAAAACAAATGGAAAGCTACCTGGGCGATTAAATGCTGATTGCATTAACCTGCGGACATGATGCTTTGTTTCGCCGAACATAAATCTTGCAAACCTTGCTGATTGTGTACCATATTCTTCTTTAAGTCGCTCATTAATAGTTTCTAAAATCTCTTCTGCCTTTCCTATTCCAATATCCTCATTTGAGTCAGCGTCGCTATCTGTCATATCCATAATCAATTCTTCATATTTTCCCCAAAATTCAACTGGATCCGGTTTAACTTTATTAAGTACTTCTGTACCAAATAAATGTTCGTAACATGCACGGGAAATATGGATAAAAACCTCATCATATTTTGTTAAATCATTCTCAATCATTTCAAGCAGGCGGAATGGAATACCTCTGGTGCCAATTTCCTTTAACCGGAACCCCTCTCTTAAACTTTTCAAAAATCCTTTCCTGAATTTTTTTCGAGAGGCTTCAATTTTATTCTCATTCTTGTGCAAGGCATTCTTTATTTTATTTATATCCCATGTTTTCTGCAGTTCATCTTTAAGCTGTATTAATGCATGCTTTACAGCCATTTCCTCTTCTTTTCGTATAGTATATTGTGGCCAATTTTTTCCTTCATCTAAACGCCTGATCATTTCCCGGGAATTAAGTAATAAAACCAATGCTTTCATAGGTTTCGTAAACTTGCCAAATACAAGTACTTTACTGTTATGTTTTGTATAATCATCTTCTATACATTTGATAGCCGTTAAAATTGCAGGGTGTTGAAATAGATGATTCCCCTTTTGGGGCACAGCATTGATTATCATTCTTTTCCAGAATTCTTTACGCTCCTTCTTTTTTCTTGTATGCTCATTATTATTTGTGTCGACATGATCTGGTATTTCCATTTCTTTAAGTGTCTTTAGACCTTCCTTATCGGAAACATCAACAGTTGATCTGTCAAGCCATGTGCCAATTCCGTGGCCATTTGCCAAAGTCAAACGGAATCTTTTTGCCGAGGGGTCTTCTTTAATTACAGAAGCAAAAGAAAGTGATTCTGCCCCACAAATTGCTTTGCGCCATGATTCGGGGAAATCTTTTTGCAGGGGATCGATTAATATTTCTTTCTCTATTCGGTATTGATAATATGGCAGATTTGATTTTTTCGTAAATTCAATTACACCAGGATCTTCCCGCTTATCCCGACGTATAAGGTATTTCTGAAGTGTTTTCTCAAAACTTTTGGATGATATTTTAAATTTATCACGGTCCTCATTATTAAACTTCCAAGACTCTCTTACCTTTTCAACAGCCTTAGCATATTGCTTAATGATTTCCTGAATTGCTTCTTCTTCGCCATCAATACCAATTCGACGTAATGTACTTAACCAGTCTTCTAATTCCAATTCCACTGGTGTTGCAGTCAACCCTAATACTCTGTGATTTTTTTCTCTGCAAATTATATTGTCAAGCATTTTGGATAATCCACTATCTGCTCCCCTGTTTTTATGTGCCTCATCAATTATAATTAAGTCAAATATTCCCATCCCCAAACCAACGCAGGTTTTTAAATGGTTTCTCAACTCTTCTCCTTCAGTATTGGTATAACTGCTTCCTCTAAAAATATCTTCGCTCCACATCAAATTAGAAAGACTGTCTAGTTTTGATCTTGCCGGATTGCTTTTATCTTTTGGAATAGCAGCAACTATTTTTTTTGCTATATTTTCGATTTCGTAATTACTATAGATTGAACTCCATTTTATATAATTTTTAGGAATACGTCGCTTTTCTTTTCGCAACCATGAATACATTTCTGGCAGTAATGCAAAACGCCAGGATCTTGAGTTTTCCTTATGTTGCCAATTAGAAAATAAATGAGATATTAAAAGGATCGATTCTCCATACCAACCTGACTCCGGCCAATTATCAATAAAACTATTCAGACTACGTATGGGGTCAGGAAGGTTAAGTATTTTTCCTAATCTAAATTCTTCCTTCCATTGGTAACCCAACCCTGCAGGAATTAATACAGCAACCCTTCCTCCAGCTTCAGTTACTGCTTTTGCAAGGGCAACAGCAATCCTGGTCTTCCCCATTCCAACTTCATCCGCTATGATCATTCCATTCTTGGTTATATTCTTAGAGATAGCCAGGATAGATTTTTGCTGGCCTTCATTTAACCATTTATCTTTTTTTGATTCGTTTCTGATCCTTTCCAGGTTTTCCGCAACAACATCCCAACCCAAAAAATTTGATTTGATCTTTTCACTCATAAATTTTTCAGGGTTGATAGATTTAAGGATTTTTCTATTTTATCTAAAACCATCTCATAATATCGGCCCTCGCCAGTGCTATTGTCTTTTGCATATTCAGGCCTGAATGGCTCTTGTCTTAAAGGGCTTAATGGGTTTAAATTCATCTCATTAAATAATTCATATACTTTGCTATCCCTGGTTTGAAAAAGACATTGCTCCAACCGGTTACACCATATCTTCCAGTCTCTTTGTGCAATTCCTGTTTGTTTGTCTGCAATTTTTTCAACGAGTTCCATAATTTTGCGAATAGGATAAGATTGAGTTCTTACACTTC
>JACMRH010000450.1 GCA_014376535.1 Cytophagales bacterium
GTAATCACATCGGCGCCAAAAGCAAAAGTGAGTGATAAAAATCCAAAAAATAGTCTAACAAGAATTTTCAAAATTGATTTTTGTTTTATGGAGTTGTTACGTTTTTTTTATGTTTAAGTTAATTGGTTATGCCGATAACTTAAATCCTGGCAGCATTGTACATCATTTCTATCATTTCTACCACCTTCATTCCTTCTAAAGCATTTGTAGAAATAGTGCTTTTACCTGTCAAAGTTTCAACTACATTTTGAACCGATAAAAAATGATGTGCATCATTTCCTGAAAACTCCCCATTTTTATGAGATACAGTTTTGATTCCAAATTCTGGTTTGTCGTAACCTTTCACATGAAAGTATTCAAGTTTCTCCATGTACTGACCACCAATCTTCAAACTACCATTTTCGCCAATTACTGTAATAGAACTTTCAAGGTTTTTATCCCACACCGAAGTGCTGAAATTTAAAATACCTAATCCACCAGACTTAAATTCCATGCTGATAGTACCACTATCCTCAAAATCAGTTAGATGCTGATGGCTAAAGTTATGAAAATTTGAATTAAAGCCCTTCATTTCACCAAAGCACCAATATAACATATCAACAAAATGGCTGAATTGTGTAAATAACACACCTCCATCCATTTCCGATTTGCCTTTCCAGGAACTTCCCTTATAATATCGTTCATCACGGTTCCAATAACAATTAGTTTGAACCATGTAAATTTTACCTAAAATTCCCTGTTCAATTGTTTTTTTGAGCCACTCCGCTGACGAACTGTATCTGTTTTGCATGACAACAAAAACTGACTTTCC
Source organism: Cytophagales bacterium (assembly GCA_014376535.1). Classification (GTDB taxonomy): domain Bacteria; phylum Bacteroidota; class Bacteroidia; order Cytophagales; family UBA9547; genus UBA9547. The sequence continues at coordinate 812 of JACMRH010000450.1, forward strand.
TTTCCTTAAGGATAAATTGATGACGTCTTCACAATCTTTCTTCTTCAAGCCCATAGGCTTTTCACACAGGACATGACAATTATTTTCTATTGCCTCAATTGAATTAGATGCATGAAGATGATTTGGTGTACAAACATTTATGACATCAGCTTTAACATTGCTTTTAAAAAAATCAGACAATGTTTTAAACACCGGAACATTAAAATCAATAGGAATAATTTCACTATTGGATTCTATTATAGCTACTAGCGAAGCATTTTCACAGTTTGCAATAAGTTTTGCGTGCTTTTTCCCTATCTGACCAAAACCAACAATGGCAAATTTTATATCTTTGAGCATTCATCAGGATATTTCCCTACAAGTTTATGAACAATTTCATCCAATTCTATAAAAAATGGAAGGAATACATTACAATTGATGCGTTCATGTACTTGACTATGGTTTTGGTGTTTATAGTTCTCTTTATTTTTTTCTGGTAATAAATAATCTCAAAGTGGAAGCTTTAAAAGAAACCCAATTTAATTTTCCCGGCCAAACCGGATTTTACAGAGGTAAAGTTCGTGATGTTTATTATTTCGGAGATAAGATGCTGATGGTAGCCACTGACAGAATTTCAGCTTTTGATGTAGTGCTTCCCCGCGCAATACCTTGTAAGGGACAGATTTTGAATCAGATTGCATGGCAAAACCTGGAATCTACCAAAGATATAGTTCCCAATTGGGCACAAAAATTGCCTGATCCGATGGCAACTTATGGTTTGCAATGCGAACCGTATGCTGTTGAAATGGTGGTGCGTGGCTATTTGGTTGGGCATGCCTGGAGAACATATATCTCAGGCAAAAGAGAAATTTGTGGTGTTATTTTACCTGATGGCTTGAAAGAAAACGACAAACTTCTATCACCTATAATTACCCCAACAACGAAAGCGAAAGAAGGGCACGATATGGACATTTCACGTGAAGAGATAATAAACCAGGGAATTGTGCCAAAGCAAGAATATGAAGAACTTGAAAAAATTACTTTCCAACTATTTAACAGGGGGACAGAACTTGCCGCAAAAAAGGGCTTGATTTTGGTTGATACAAAATATGAATTCGGAAAGTTAAATGATCAGATTTACCTGATAGATGAGATTCATACCCCAGATTCTTCCCGGTATTTTTACAAAGAAGGGTATGAGGAACGCCAGCTAAAAGGTGAAAAGCAAAAGCAATTGTCTAAAGAATTTGTAAGGGAGTGGCTAATGGCAAATGGCTTTCAAGGCAAGGAAGGAGAAACCATTCCTGAAATGACAAACGAAGTTGTTGAAGGCATTACCAAAAGATATATTGAATTGTATGAGCAGGTTACAGGTTCAAAATTTGAAATATTTAAAGGTATTAACCTCCCTGACCGGATAGCTGATAATGTTTCAAGTCTTTTTCGTTAATTTGCAACATCTTAATTTTTTTACACAGCCTGAATATGAAGTTCTCGTTAGACAAACAGGAAAAATACACCATTATATCCTTAGAAGAAGATAAATTGGATTCTACAATATCTCCATTATTAAAAAGTGAGTTTATCACTTTAAATGCAGAAGGTAACAGAAATTTTATTCTTGATCTCTCTAAAGTGAGGTTTTCAGATTCATCAGGTTTGAGTGCTATATTGGTAGCTAACCGCCTATGTACAGGTTTGGAAGGTATTTTTATTTTAACTGGTTTAACTGACCATGTTTCTAAACTGATAAAAATTTCACAATTAGATACAGTGTTGACAATACTTCCTACAGTCGCTGAAGCAGTTGACAATGTGTTCATGCACGAACTGGAACGAAATCTGAAAAATGAGGGTTAAAATCCTTGGAACTAACTAAGAGCTGATTTACTTCTTTTTTTTCTGTGGAAAGTAATACCGAATCTGTGTGCTTCGTTTCTTAAATGCTGTAAAAGCAAAAGAGATTGTGATTTCTTGCTAATGTGAAGAGGGAATTCATCTCCTGGAAAATAAATTTCTTCAAGTCGCTTGGCTATGCTGACAATGCTTACCTGGTCGTAGATACCCAATTCTTTTAAAACATCTACAGCCATTCCTAACTGTCCTTTTCCACCATCTATTACAATAAGATTTGGTAGAGGTGAATTTTCCTCAATCAATCTTTTATACCTACGTGTTACAACTTCCCGCATAGTGCCAAAGTCATCCGGTCCTTCTATGGTTTTAACGTTGTAATGCCTGTAATCTTTCTTTGAAGGCTTTCCGTTTTTAAAACAAACCATGGCAGATACAGGGTTTGTTCCCTGTAAATTGGAGTTATCAAAACACTCGATATGTAAAGGAAGGTTTTTCAGGTGCAATTCCTCTTGTAAGAGCCTCACAACGTTTAGTTTATCGTCTTCTTTGTCAAGTTTATTTATTTCTTTATGCTTAATATATTCCTCAAGATTTTTAAGGGACATATCTACCAGCTTTTTCTTTATACCTGCTTTTGGTGTTGTTATTTGGATTTTTTCATCAATTGAGTATGTCGTTTCAAGATTGGTTACGACCTCTACTTTCTGCTCGAAAGTTTCTTTAGAAAGAATATCAAAAAGCTGGTAAAACAAGATGTCCTCATCTGATTCATCGAGAACCTTTTTAATTGAAAAATTTTCGGAATAACGAATATTCCCTCCAATTATCTTCAAATAATTTACAAAGTCTTTGTCCTCTTTATTTATCAAGGTGATTACATAAAAGTCAGCAAGGTTTGCATTGCTGACAATAGACGACGATTGATATCTTTCCAATAGTTCCAGCTTTTTTCGAAATCCTTCTGCCTGCTCAAATTCGTATTTTGCTGAGGCAGATCCCATCATTTCCTGAAGGAATTTTTTTGGATGTTGAACATTTCCCCGCAAAAGGTTTTCCGCTTCTTTTATATTTCCCAAATAGCTTTCTCTGCTTTCACGGTTTTCGCAAGGACCTTTGCAATTCCCAATGTGGTACTCCAGGCAAACTTTAAACTTTCCGCTGGCTATTGTTCTCTCAGTCAGGTTAAGGTCGCATGTGCGGATGTTAAAAAGCTTTTTAGAAAGGTCAAGCATGTTGTTCATAACCTTTACACTTGAAAAAGGACCGTAAAACTTACCTTTTGCTTTATTTAATCTCCTTGTCGGAAAAATTCTTGGATATGGGTCGTTGGTTACACAGATATAGGGATACGTTTTATCATCCCTGAGAAGAATATTATACCTGGGCTGGTTTGTTTTTATAAAATTGTTTTCCAGCAAAAATGCTTCCCACTCAGAGTTTACAACAGTAAACTTCAAGGCAACTATTTGGGAAACCATGGACCTGGTTTTCCTGTTATGCCCTGCGGTTTTTACAAAATACGATCCAACCCTTTTTCGTAAATCCTTTGCTTTACCAACATATATTAGGGTATTTTCTACATCGAAAAACTGATAAACCCCCGGTTGATGAGGAAGTTTTCGAATAGCATCCTGAAGTGTTTCTGAGGGAATTTCTTCGGTATTGCTCATTCAAAAGTAGGCTTCTCTATAGGTTTCATTACATCATCGCTTTCAGCTTTCCCGCCTGTTTTAAATTTCGCACAATTCAATTCAATATTGAAATTTGCTGGTCTTTTAAAATAGCCTTTTCTTACGCCTGTTGTAGTATCAGCATACACTTTTTCTAAAAACTTGCCCACTATTGGCAAGGCTAATCTTGAACCCTGACCTAATGCATAAGTTGTAAAATGGATACACCTGTCATCACCTCCCACCCAGGCACCAGAGACAAGGCTTGGCGTTACCCCGACAAACCATCCGTCAGAATAATTAGAGGTGGTACCGGTTTTTCCACCAATCTCATTTCCTTCAAATATTTTTTTATACCTGTGAAGCCCAAGTGCTGTTCCATCTTTTTCCTGAGTTCCACCTTTCAGCATGTGTACCATGAGATATGCACTTTCTTCGTTCATTGCTTCTTTGGTTTTAGGAATAAATTCCTGCACAACATTTCCAAATTTATCCTCAATTCTTGTGATGAAAATTGGCTCTGTCCAGGTTCCATTGTTTACAAAGGTGCTGTAGGCATTTACAAGTTCAAAAATGGAAACATCGCTTGAACCAAGACAAAGTGCCGGAACAGCTTCTAAAGGGCTGGTTATTCCTAATTTTTGAGCTGTTACAACAACTTTCTCAGGACCTACAATTTTAATCATATTGGCCGTGATGGAATTGACCGATCTTGCCATTGCCTGCCTTAATGTGAGTATCTTGCCAGTATAGACGCCTTCACTATTTTGAGGTGTCCAGGTTTTATTTTCAGCTCCATCCCAAAATTGAAATGTGGTAGGAACATCAGGAAACTCATCACATGGTGTGTAACCATTTTCCATCGCAGTAGCATAAACAAATGGCTTGAACGTTGAACCAGGCTGTCGTTTACCCTGCCTAACGTGATCATATTTGAAATATTTGTGATTAATCCCACCCACCCATGCCTTAATTTGACCATTATTAGGATCCATGCTTATAAATCCGGCCTGAAGGTATTTTTTATAATATTTTATTTCCTCAACAGGGCTTAACAAAGTGTCCCTTTCACCTTTCCATGCAAATACAGAAACACGCCTCTTTTTGTTCATATAGAAATCAATCGAATCCTGATTTCCTTCGTATGCTTCGTTATACAGGGCATATAACTCAGATCTCTTAACAGCAGTTTCTATATACCCTGGAATTTCCTTTCTCTGTTCATCTGCCCAAGGATTTTTTCCTTTCCAATGCTCAAAAAACCTGGCCTGAATAACTTTCATATGCTCATAAACAGCCTGCTCAGCATATTTCTGGACTTTAGAATTGATAGTAGTATATATTTTAAGCCCATCATTATATAAATCGTAATTGTTTGTTTTGCACCAATCCAGCAAGTAGTTACTGATTATGGTTCTAAAATAGGTAGCAGAGCCTTTGTTGTGATTTTCTACCTGGAACCGTAGATCAATAGGTGCCTTTTTAATAGAATCACATTTTTCTCTGGTCAGGTAATCATATTTTTGAAGTTGTTCAAGAACAGTATTTCGCCTGCTCATGGAGTTTTTAGGATTTAGAATAGGGCTGTATAATGTTGGTGCCTTAAGTACACCTACCAAAACTGCAGATTCCGCATAATTCAATTCTCCGGGTTCTTTGTCAAAAAATGTCTGGGAGGCCGTTTTTATTCCATAGGCATTACTTCCGAAATCGACTGTATTTAAATACATTGTCATAATTTCTTCCTTTGTATATGACCTTTCGATTTTTATTGCGGTAAGCCATTCTTTGCTTTTAATAATTACAGTTTTCAATAAAGGAATTTTGCTCAGAAAACCCTGATATTTTTCGTCCCTTGTATCAAAAAGATTTTTTGCCAGCTGTTGCGAAAGTGTACTTGATCCTCTTTTTTGACCCGATAAAAGTGCAGGCATAATCGCCAGCATTCCCTTTAAGTCAATCCCGGAATGTTCATGGAAACGAACATCTTCTGTGGCAATAAGGGTGTTAATAAATTTTGGAGATATTTCTTCAAATTCCACCGGAGACCTATTCTCACGAAAATATTTTCCTAATAATACTTTATCTTCTGAAAACAGCTCTGAAGCAAATTCATTTTTAGGATTTTCCAGCTTGTCAAAAGTTGGCATTTCACCAAATAGGCCCAGAAAATTATTTTGAACCATGTATAAATAAAGGCCTACAAATAAGAATAGACCCAGAAAGGTTGCCCAAAGAATAATGATGACTTTTCGCACTGATTTGAATTTACTTTACAAAGTTAACAATGTGAAATCATAAGCGGGTATCGCAGATTCAATTTCAAATCGAAATTAATCAATTGCTTCTTTTAAAAACAGCTGTAAAGGATACATCGCTTTAAAAACATTTTCTGACAATTTAACAATATCACCTTTCACTATTTCTTCATCTGAGATATTGAATCCAGTTACAAAACTTTTTAGTTTCAACAATTCTATATGGGGATTATCCAGAAAATAACCTTTTGGTGGCCTGCTAAGTTTGTCTTCACCTGAAAGTCCATTAAAATACTTTTTGAAGGTCGGCTCACTAAGTATTTTATCCAGTTTACTTCCGTTATAATCAATTTCCTGTCTGATTTTTTGTAAGATTGGAGAAAGGGGCATGTAAATTCCACCTCCAATAAATGATTTATCTCCCGGTTCAACATGTAAATAATATCCAGGGCCGGGCGATTGTGTTCTACCTTCGCAAAAAAAAGCTCCAAAATGATTTTTATAAGGCGTTTTGTCTAATGAAAATCTGATATCTCTGTATATTCTGAAAATGCAGTCCTTTGCCTGTAAACCTTCGACAGATTTGTCAAAAACAACTATTGATTTTAATATTTGATCTACAACCTCCGAAAATTCGTTTTTTGCAATCAAAAGATCTGGCTTCTGGGCTTCCAACCAGGTCTTATTATTGTTCTCTTTTAGTTGACCTATAAATTTTAAGGTATTACTTAACATGATAATGTCTTTATAATTTGAAAGTAAATAGATAAAACTAAATATTTAGTAAAGAGAATTTTATTTTAAATTGTTTGGTTGTTTGAAAACGATGGAAACTGAAAAGGAAATAATAAATAAAGTTGCATTAAGTCCCATGGTTGTACTTAACCTTGAAGATGCATATGTACCAGGGGAGCGGCTTGTGTTCGATATTGCCCCATATCTTTACCAGGGCATAATTCTAAAAGAAAAAGATTTCAGGGAATTTTTAAAATCTCATGATTGGCAACAGTATTCAGGCAAGCATATTGCCTTGATTTGCAGTGAAGATGCCATCATTCCTACATGGGCCTATATGCTGTTAGCAATTCACTTACAACCTTTTGTCAAAACGGTAGTATTCGGAAACTTACTGAATCTGGAACAACAATTATTTCAGCAGGCAATTTCAAATATAGATTTGGAGCAATACCGAAACTCAAAAGTTGTAATAAAGGGTTGTAGCAAAGTGCCTGTTCCAGAATATGCATTTGTAGAAATATCCAGATTATTAACGCCCGTTGCCCAAAGCTTGATGTTTGGTGAGCCTTGCAGTACCGTTCCTTTAATGAAAAGAAAGCTATCTGTTTTATAATCTGTTTTAATGCGACTTTAATTTCAAGTGTAAAGCATAAACCTATGTTTACAACTCAAATGTTTAAGTTTGCTTATCTCATCATGTAATAGGGCCGGGTATCCCGGTCTTTTTACTTTTACGTGGATTGATATTTTTTTAAAGGATTGTAGCTATTTTTACTAAATCCTTTATGCAAAAGCCATCCAAAATTGTTCAGTTAATTACTGAAATTACCTCAAGAAAGCTCATTCGCTATTTTCTTCAGGGAATCCTTTTTGTTGGTCCCATTAGCATCACTGTCTTCATCATGTACAAAATGTTCATGTTTGTAGATGGATTAATCGATATTGACATCCCTGGTTTAGGAATGTTAATAGTTTTTGGATCTATTACACTTTTAGGAGCACTTGCATCTACAATTTTTGCCAAACCGCTATTCGATTTACTTGAAAATCTGTTAAATCACTTACCAGTCGTCAAAGTTCTATATTCGTCTTTGAAAGATTTTATGGATGCCTTTGTAGGGAAGGACAAAAAATTCACTCAGCCAGTTTTGATTCTTACCTCAGGCGAATCAAATCTTCATATGATCGGGTTTGTAACAAAACCTGACATGAGCGAAATTGGTTTACCAGGTATGGCCGCAGTTTATTTTCCACATTCATACAATTTTAGTGGGAATGTATATCTGGTATCAAAAGAATTTATCAAACCCATAGCAGCCTCATCTACCGAGGTTATGAAATTTGTGGTGTCTGGTGGCGTGGCTGGGTTGCATTAATTATACTTTAACCACAAAGAGTACTAAGTAAAATCACAAAGTACACGAAGTTTTTCATAGTGTACTTTGTGAAACCATTGTGACCTTGTGGTACAATAGCTAGATACATGTTAGCAGGACTGATTCAACAGTCAAGCCTGGCCCAAAAGCTGTTGCAACAGTTTTATCTCCCTTTTGAGGCAAATCTTTTTTTAGTATTTCTTCTAATACAAACAAAATGGTCGCTGAAGACATATTTCCATGTTCTTGCAAAACATTATATGAAGCCCGCATTTGAACCTCCGAAATATGCATTTGTTTAGTTACAGCCTCTAATATGGCCCTTCCTCCAGGGTGTATAGCCCAAAACCTTATACTTTCTGCATTAGTCAAATCCTTTGCTAATAACTTTTCAAAATGCAACCGAATATCTGCTGAAATAACTTTTGGAACATAAGTACTCAATGTCATTTGAAACCCCACATCCGAAATATTCCATGACATATCTTTTTCTCCTGAGAACAAAAGGTCAGAATGAAAATGGCTGATTTTTAAAGTGTTATTTTCAGATGGAGCCTCAAACTCATCAGAAGTCACCAAAACTGCACCTGCTCCATCGGCGAATAGCATGTTTGCTAGAGTATTGTCTTCATCATTCAAATCCTGAAAATGTAAAGTACAAAGTTCAACACTTACAATAAGCACAACCGCAGAGGGACTTGCCTGTGCAATGTAATGAGCCTGTTTTATAGCATGGATTGACGCATAACATCCCATAAAATTGACAGAACTTCTATCAATTGAATTTGATAACCCTAATGATTTAATTAAGTCAATATCTAAACCAGGAGCTGACATACCTGTGCAGGAAACTGTAATAATATGGGTGATCTTATCAGGTAAAACTATTCCACCATAGCATCTTTTCGCTGCCTCAATTGCCAAAGGGAGAGCTTCCTGATTAAATATGCTTAATCTTTGTTGAACACTTGGAGAATCATGAGTTTTATAAAGCAAGGAAAGATTTTCAGGTAAAAAATCCGGCAAAACTGATTGTCTGTTCGATATCCCTGATTTCTCATAAAGAAATTTGATTTTTCTTTCTTCGGTTTCATTCCAGCCAATTTTGTTCAGCATGTAGGAAAATATTTCCTTCTGTCTGTATTGATGAGGCGCTGCCTGACAAGCAATGGAAACAATCTTTGACATCTATTGCTTGATTATCAAATAAAGGAAACAAACATTCAGGCAAACCGAGGATATGAGGTTCATTTTCATAGTATTTTCAAAATTGGCTTTAGTGATATCTTTATAAACCAATACAAACCAATAAAGAAAGAAAACAATCACTGGCAAAAGTAAAACCTGTATCACGAAGAAACTGTTCAAACTATTTTTTAAACTAAAATGAATGAACATACAAGCCATCGCCACAGTAAAAGATATTGCACATAAAATAAAGGTGCCAACATATCCGAGCAGGTAACTGAGTGTAACAACCCCATCTTTAAAATCAGCTTCATGTTGGTAAATTTGAGTCATAGGATATATACCTCCTATTAATAATGAACTCGCAATCATTGCCCAAATGTGGTTTTCAAGAATAGGTAAATTTGAAGAACTGTAATAAGTGGTAAAATAAGTAAAAGCACCTTGAAAGAAAGCAACTGTTAAAAAACCTACAACTGGATACTTTTTCAACCTGATTCCTCTATAACTATAAGCTCTTGACGCAAAGATATAGGCAATAATAAAAACTAATGCCTCCCAGCCGACAATCAACGAAATTATACAGGCAAGAACATCCAGAAAAATTGTAAGATAAAATAAACCTATATCTGCTTTGGGAGGATTTTTAAGTCCTCCTATTGAAGTTTCATCTCTGTCCATAAAACTATTGTAGCCATTACTGGCAGGATAAACCAATAGATGCAGAACTGAAAACATGATCCAGGCATTTATAGTATTAATATCCTCAATCTGACTGATAGCAAATAAAAAAACAGGCAATAGAAACAGAGAAAAATGAAACCTTAGAAGAATTAGGTTGTTGCGTGTAAACATAAGGCTAATGGGTAAAGGGTAATGGCTAATAACTTTAGGCTATAGCAAATGGTCAATAGCTGATAGGAAGGCTAAAAATAAAAACATTCACGGATATAAACCATTAACAATTTATTGTCATTTTCAATCTGTAGTGCGCCATTAGCCTTAAGCTATTACCTTTTACCCTTACCTGGAAACCTCCATCGCCAACATTTTAAAATATATTTTGGAGTATTCACACCCTTCACTTATATTTGCACCCCCAATCCAATTTTAAGGTAATGAAAAGGACATTTCAACCCTCAAATCGCAAAAGAAGAAACAAACATGGTTTCCGTGAGCGTATGTCAACTCCAAGCGGTCGCAGGGTTATAAGAACTAGACGTGCTAAAGGCAGAAAAAAACTTTCTGTTTCCAGCGAGAAACGTCACAAAGCATAATGGCTGATATAAAAAAAAACTAAGTCGTTCCTCAAGCCTTTCGGGAAAAAGTCGCATAGACCTTGTTTTCTCGAAAGGCTCAAATATTTTTATCTATCCCATTCGTTTTCAATTTTTTTTTAACTCTGAATTGCCTTCAACAGGACCTCAGATATTGTTTTCCGTTAGTAAACGAAATTTCAAAAAAGCTACAGACCGGAATTTAATTAAAAGAAGGATGCGTGAAGCATACAGGCTCA